>JBAVTM010000454.1:0-2621 GCA_049696195.1 Desulfuromonadaceae bacterium
TTCAGCAGTCAAGTTTTCGATTGACTAGCGCATTTTCCATATATATGATAAACGAAAAATTAACAGGAGCCGGAACGATGGCCTTTGATAAAGAGAAAAGTTTTACCGCTGATGCCGAGGTATTAAAAGTATTGGGCCACCCGATCCGCTTAAAGATCGTTGCCGGGCTTTGTACTCACGAATGCAACGTAAAGCATATCTGGGAATGTCTCGGACTGCCTCAGGCAACAGTTTCACAACACCTGGCCCTGCTTAAAAACAAGGGACTAATTGACGGGAAGCGTGAAGGGGTGGAAGTGCACTACAGCGTTATCAACGAGTTAGCGAAGAAGATCATCAGTGCGTTATAGCCTCGGGACGGTAATGCCGACGGGCAATCAAACGTTTGGTGATGACCTGACATGAGCGGACAGATAGAGGACGTTATAAGTAGCAGGAATTTTGTTGTCCTGCCCATACCGCTCACCATACAATCGGGACGTTTCATTCAGTACCCCTCTCCACCCCAGACCGCCACCAGATCCTCCTGATACGGTACCAGCCCCGATATTTTTAATCGACCGCAGCAGAGAGCGAAGATCGTCGTACCAGTCGACTTCCGTTTCAACCGTGATAACAAACCGTTCAAAATCCATTCCGTTCACAATTGACTTCACGTCGTCAACAGTTCTGAAACCGTGAAGTCGGGACATTTTCTGGCTGTTATCCGGGCTGCGCTGACTGATCGCATCCCGGAAACAGTGCTGCAGTTCTCCCAACGTGCCATGGCAAAAAAATGACAGGCTGATATCCCCCCCCGGCCGTACGACTCGACGCAGCTCTTTCAGAGCAGCAGACAAGTTCCCCACCCACTGCAATACAGACGTCGAAACAACCAGATCGAATATCCCTGTTCTGAAGGGAAGGTTTTCCGCATCACCATTGACAACAGTGCACGCAGAGCCAAGTTTTTGCTGCGTTTGCAGGCACATATTGAGCGCAATATCCATTCCCGTCAATCGGGCCTCCGGATAGCGTACATGCAGCTGCTCAAGCAGGGCTCCCGTACCTGTCCCGACATCAAGAATATGCTCTGGTACCCGCTTCAGATGCTCCTCGATCGATCCGGCCAGATTCTTCACAACCCGTTTCTGAACGAGAACATGCTGATCGTACTCGACGGCTTTTTGATGAAATGCTGCGGCGATCCTGGTGGTATCAGACATTCTGTTCACAGACGCTCCTTGCAAATCCGGTGATTTCTGTGTTGAATTGTTGGCTCTGCGTCAGAAACGGTGCATGCCCGCACCCCGAAAAAACAGTTTGCCGGGCATCCGGGATGTGCTCTTTCAGGTAGTATGACGCCTGAGGCAGACAGATCCGATCCTGCGCGCCGCTTACAACCAGAGTCGGGAGCGTAATCGTGGCCAATAATTCGCGCATGTCTGCCCGGATAAGCGCATCAAGAGCATCAAGCGCAACGCCGGTATCAGGCATTGGTATTGTCAAAAGCAGTTGTTTGACTTTTGCAGCAAAGAAGTGGCTCTCATGCTCACTCTCAGTAAACAGGCGGGAATAAAAACCCTCCAGCGCGCGCCGCGTGTTACGCTGCACCTTGAGTCGCATCCCGCAGGCTTCCTTGCAGGCAAGGGCGTGGGGGAAATCATCCGAGGCGGTAAAACGGGGGGTTGCGGAAACCAGCACCAAACCGGCCAGCCGGCCTGACAGCTCGGCACACGATTGAAGGGCGATCTGCGCGCCCATTGACCAGCCGACCAGGACCACCTGCGTAAGATCCAACGTTTCACACAGGTCAACCAGATCCGTGGCAAAACCTTCGAAGTTCAGACCGCCGGAAATTTCCCGTGAGCGGCCATGACCGCGAAGATCGGGCGCCAGAAGCCGCATTGAAGAGGAGAGGCCATCGAGCTGAAACGTCCAGACCGCCGAAGACATGCACCAGCCATGCACAAGCACGACCGGACACCCCGTCCCCCGCTCTTCATACCACAACTGCTCACCTCTGCGATTCAGGTACCACGGCATCACAATACCCCAAGGCGCGTGCCGACCCGGCAGATAATCTCAACTGCGCCCGCCAGATCTGCCATGGTGTGAGTGGCCATCAGTGTAAAGCGGAGACGGCTGGTACCGGCCGGGACCGTCGGAGGACGGATTCCCTGGGCAAAGAGACCTTCCGCCAGCAATGATTCAGAAAACTTCATTGTCGTATCAGCTGAACCGATGACAATCGGCACAATCTGGGTCGAACCGTCAGGTATCCTGAAGCCGGCATCTGAAAGACTATTCCTGAAGAAGCGGCTGTTGACACGCAGTTGTTCTCTCAACACGTCACCCTCCGCTGTCTGCACAAACTCCACGGCCGCCAGCGAGGCGGCCAATACCGAAGGGGGCAGAGAAGTTGAAAATATGAAGCTGCGCGCGCGATTTATCAACAAGGCGCGCAATTCAGCCGAAACAGCGGCATACGCCCCGAAACTTCCCAGTGCCTTGCCGAACGTTCCCATCTGAATATCAACGTCACCACCGACACCCAGCAATTCAGCACTCCCCCGCCCTCCTTCTCCCAGAACACCGCAGCCATGGGCATCATCGATCATAAGGAGAGCCCCGTGTCTGCG
>JBAVTM010000455.1:0-2239 GCA_049696195.1 Desulfuromonadaceae bacterium
CTTTCATCGCGGGGAGCGGCGGGACGGTGGCGATCAGTACCATCGGTGCTCGTTCGGTGACGAGCGGGAGCATTGTTCTGTTGAATATGAATCCTACCGCTCATTCAGCTGCGTTCAATGTGACAGGAGACGCGAACGTGCAATACACGATCACGCTGCCGGTAAATGGAGAGGTGAGCTTGGCAGGCCCTGGAGCGGCAATGGCGGTAGGCAGTTTCACGAGCAACCCGACTTCTGCCGGGACGTTGAACTCTGGCGGCACCGGGACAATCGCGGTCGGCGCCACGCTGACGGTGGGCAGCAACCAGGTCCCAGGCAGCTATTCCGGCAGCTTTTCCGTGACTGTCACCTATCAGTAAGCATACACCGATGTCAACAAAGAGGGTTTATTCATGAAGATCGAACAGCTGGCATACTTTGTCAAACTCTCCCGCGCTACTGCCCTGCTGCTCCTCCTTTTGTGTGGGCCGCAGACCGCCTCTGCCGGCCTGATGCTTTACCCCACCCGCGTGGTGCTGGAGAGCAAGGACCGCAGCGCCCAGGTGGAGCTCATCAACAACGGCGACAAGCCGGAGACCTATCGCATCGGCATCTTCAACCGGCGCATGACCGAGACCGGCGAGATCGTAGTGGCGGACAAACCGCAGGCCGGAGAACAGTTCGCAGACAACATGCTGCGCTACTCGCCACGCCAGGTGACCTTGCAGCCTGGCAAGGCGCAGACGGTGCGGATCATGGTGCGCAAGCCGGCCGGGCTGGCGGCGGGCGAATACCGCTCGCACCTGCAGTTCGACCGGGTGGCGGATGCCGAGGGGACGGCCAACCTGGAAAACCTGGCCAAGCCGGAGAAAGGTGAAATTGGCATTGTCCTGCAGGCGCTGGTGGGGGCGTCGATCCCGGTGATCGTGCGCCACGGTGAGACCAGGGTGACAACCACGCTGACCGGTCTGGCGCTGGAGCCGGATCCTGGCAAGGACAACGCGTTGCTCTTGTCTTTCACTATCAAGCGTGACGGCACCCGCTCGGTGTACGGCGATCTGGTGGCGACCTTCACACCGGCCGGCGCCGGTCCGCTTGAAGTGGCCAAGGTGTCCGGGGTGGCGGTGTACGTACCGAACGCCCTGCGCAAGAGCAAGCTGCCGATCAAATTGCCCGAAGGGGTGGCCTTGAAAAAGGGTACGCTGACCCTGCGCTATCTTGATCGTCCCGAGGCCGGCGGCAAGGTGATGGCCGAGGCGAAACTTGTAGTACCGTGACCCGCCGCGCTGCCCATCCGGCCGTTTTTTGGCTGTTTCCGTTGATGCGGCGGCTTGTTTTCCTGATCGCGCTCTGTGTACTGACCGTTATGGCCGTCCCGGCGGCGGTAGGGGCGAACCCGGCCCCGACAAGCGCAGGGACACCCAATCTGCTGATCTTCCAGCTGCTCCTGGACCGTTCAATCCTGGCCGATTCCCTGACCGTCTACGAGGCCGGCACTGATCTGCTGCTCCCTCTGGGTGAACTGACCCGTCTCTTGACCCTTGGCATCACTGTTGACCCGAGCGCACGTGTGGCCTCGGGTTTTATATTGAGCGAGGAGCGGGTCTTCCGCCTCGATCTGGCAACCAGGACGGTGACCCTGGCCGGCGGCAGCGAGACCTTCGATCCGGCCCAGGTGCGCTGGCTGGACGACGATATCTATGTGGCCAGCCGCCTGTTGCAACGCTGGCTGCCGATCAATCTGCGGACCGATCTCTCGGCCCTCATCATGGACGTGGTCCCCCGCGAGAAGCTGCCGCTGCAGTACCGCCTGGAGCGCGAACGCGCCGCGCGTGGGGTGAGGCGGCGCGGCGGAGCCTATCAGGACCCCGGTTATCCCCGCGCAGCCCCGGATTACCGGCTGCTGAGCGTCCCCTCCATTGACCAGACCCTGGGCCTCGACTATCAGAGGGGGCATACTCCCTCTAACAACTGGGCCTATTCCGCCTTCCTGACCGGCGACCTGCTGGGGATGGAAGGCTCGCTCTACCTCTCCACGGGCAAGAACACGGACAAGCTTGACTATCGCCTGACCCTCTCCCGCAACGACCCGGACGCCGAACTGCTGGGGCCTCTGCATGCGCGCTCGCTAATCCTGGGCAATATCGGGGTGCCGGCGCTTAACAATGTGCTGCGCGGCAGTGGCAGCGGCAACGGCATATTGCTCAGCAACCGCCCCCTGACCCAGTCGGCCAGCTACGGTCTGCATACCCTGCGCGGC
>JBAVTM010000456.1:0-6482 GCA_049696195.1 Desulfuromonadaceae bacterium
GTCTTTTTTGTCCCGCAGCGCGACAGTGCCGTGCTTGTGGCCGCGGACAGCCCGGGGCAGCCCCCCCTGCTGTCGCGATTGGAAATATCCGTTGACCAGAGCCGGAGCCTGGCCGCAACGGCGCTGCAGACACGACAGCCCTGCTCCTCTTTTACTGCGGAACGTCAAGCGGACCCTTCCCTTATCGACATCCAACTGGCGCGCCTGCTTGGCAGCAGGGGGCTGCTCTGCATTCCGATGGGCGACGCCGCGCCGCATGCTGGTGTCATGGTTTTCGGCCTGTCGGAAGAGCAGTATGCCGCCAAGCAGAAGGTGCTGGAGTGGATGACCGGTTTTGCCCGACTGGCGGCCGGGAGCCTGGAATCTTTCCGTGCCCTGCAGCTGCGTGACCGGATGATAGCGGCGGAGCTCACCCGCCAGTTCGAACAAAAAGCCCGCAAGGTCGTTCACGAAGCGGTCAATCCTCTCGGCATCATCAATAACTATCTGAATATCTTCGCCGAAAAACTCGGCGATGGTGCGGATGTTCAGCAGGAGTTGAACATTCTCAAAGAGGAGATCTTCCGGGTCGAACGTATCGTCCGCCGGCTGAACGACCAGCCGGAGCGGCCATTACCTGTGGAGACCGTCAATATCAACACCCTGATCGAAGGGATGCTGGCGCTCTACGGGGAATCGTTATTCGAAACCCGCGGAATAGTCATCGACAAGCAGCTGGCCCCCGACCTCCCCTCCGTACGGGGGGACCGGGACAGCCTCAAACAGATTCTTTTCAACCTCTGGAAGAACAGTGCCGAAGCCATGCCCACCGGTGGCAGACTCCGTATTTTTTCCCGTGCCACGGGGAAGGAACATGGCGACACCGGTGTCGAGATACGGCTGAGCGACTCCGGACCGGGGATACCGCCGGATGTCAAGGAACGGCTCTTTCAGCCCTTGGCGCCGGACCGCCGGCCTGACAATTCCGGAGTAGGTCTGTCAATAGTGGCATCGCTGGTGGACAGGCTTGGCGGGCAGATCACCTGCAGCAGTTCCCCGGAAGAGGGGACGACATTTACCATTCGATTTGTTCAAGCGCAAAAGGAGGTCGTATGATCAGTCTTGTGAAGGTGGGGTCGGAGATGACGGAGGACCTCCTTGATAAGCAGCTGCTGATAGTCGATGATGAGCCTTTGATGCGTTCAGGATTGCGCCACCTTCTGGAAGGTGACGGGAGGAGCATCCTGGAATGCGGCAGCGGTGTGGAAGCGATTGCGCTGCTGAAAAGCAATGATATCGAGCTGGTGGTGCTCGACATAAACCTGCCTGATATTTCCGGCCTGGAAATCCTCGACTGGATCAGGTCCAACCGGAAATCCACCGGCGTGATCCTGGTGAGCGGGAACGACTGCATCGATTCGGCCATCAAGGCGCTGCGCCAGGGGGCTGCCGAGTTCGTGCGCAAACCCTTCGATCCGGACGATATCCGGCACAAGGTAAGCACGGTCCTGCATAACCGCCAGCTGGAGCGAAACAGTGTCCTGATGGCGGCGCGACTTGAGCGGTCGGAACGGCTGCACCGCTTCATGATAGAAATATCGCCGGATATTATCTACACCCTGGACAGGACCGGCTGCTTCACCTTTGTCAACGGCCGGGTTGAGTCGCTCCTCGGCTTCACCAGAGAGGAGTTGATCGGCAGCCCCTACTTTACCATCGTTCACGATGACGACCGGGACCGGGCCATATACGCCTTTAACGAAAAGCGCACCGACCACCGCGCCACGACGAACCTGGAAATCCGCCTGAAATGCAAGAAAGGGAGCAATCACCGGGTTTTCGAGGACACCCAGGTCGTTACCATGCTGAGCGCCTTCGGAATGTATGAGAGTAACACCGGGCCGACTGATGCCGCCGAGCAGACGAGGCGCTATCTCGGCACGTACGGTGTCGCCCGGGACATCACCGAGCGGAAGCTGGCGGAAGAAACCATAAACTTCCAGGCCCTTCATGATCACCTTACCCATTTGCCGAACCGCCGCCTGTTCCGGGACCGGCTTGAACTGGCCGTCATTCATGCAAAAAGGAGCGGCAGGAGCCTGGCGGTCATGTTTATTGACCTGGACCGTTTCAAGCTGGTGAACGATATCCATGGGCACACCGTAGGGGATGAAATGCTCAGGAACGTAGCGCAGCGCCTGCACGGCTGTATCCGGGCCGGCGATACTCTCGCCCGGCAGGGGGGTGACGAGTTTACCGCCCTGATAACAGATCTGAGTGATGTCGATGATGCCACCGTCATCGCCGATAAAATCATCAATGACTTCAGGACACCCTATACCGTCGTGGGGAATGAGTTCCGCGCGACTGCCAGCGTCGGGATTGCCCTCTACCCACGGGATGGCGAGGATGCCGACACGCTGATCCGCAATGCCGACATCGCCATGTACAAGACCAAGCGGAACGGCAAGAACAATTATACCGTTTATTCACCGGAAATCAGTTCCTGCTATCAGGATCGACTCGTATTGGAAAATGAGCTGCGCCAGGCTTTAATACATGATGAGTTTGAGTTGTACTTCCAACCCCAGATCAACGTCATAAGCAAACGAATGATTGGCGTGGAGGCCCTGCTGCGCTGGCGTCACCCGGTCCATGGGCTCTTGACCCCGGGCAGCTTCATCGAGCTTGCAGAGGAAACCGGTCTGATCGCCTCGATCACCGACTGGGTGATGATCGAAGCCTGCACCTGCATGGCCGCCTGGCGGGCCATCGGTTTTAAGGAACTGCGACTGGCGGTTAATTTTTCCCCGAGCGAATTCGAGCGGAACGATGTCGTCGAGCGGATCTGCTCGACGATAGACCGATACGGCATACCGGGAGAAAATTTTGAAGTCGAAATTACGGAAAACCTGCTGCTGTGCGAAACAGGCGGAGTTTATGAAAAAATGCGTTCATTGCGCAGTCGAGGTGTGAGAATTGCTATCGACGATTTCGGCACCCGTTATTCTTCACTCAATTACCTCCGCAACTTCCCCATCAGCGCCATCAAGATCGATCAGTCTTTTGTCCGCGACCTGTCCGAAAAACAGGGCACTTCGCCGATCATCAGCGCAATAGTCGGCATTGCCCGCGGTTTCGGTCTGCAGCTGATTGCCGAAGGGGTCGAGACAGGTGAACAGTTGAATGTTTTGCTCAGTCTTGGTTGTGAAGAGATGCAGGGGTATCTCTTCAGCCGGCCGGTTCCCGGCAGAGAAGTAAAGGCTCTTCTGACAGGGACGACCTGGTACCCTGCCGAACTGTCGCAGCCCGAGGGGACTTACCCGTTGGCGGAAAGGTTTGAGCTGGAGGAAGCCGTATAGCAGGCATGCCGGATGGCAGCCTGAGGGAGATAAAGGTTCACGGAACCTGTGCACATGTCGTTGCGTCGTCGCGTGAGACCGGTTTTTTTCTTTCATCTGTTTCCCTATTGCTTTTGTAAAAACAAATAAAGCCGCTCAACCGGCATTAATCGCGGTTCAGCGGCCCTTTTATTCGTCAGTCTCGTTTCATCCTCACCATGCGAGTCCCTAAACAAAAAGCCCCAGGAATAATCCAAGGGCTAAAAATCAGAAGCAACATCTCGCTTTTCCCATGTCATAAGCTTTTTAGTTCTTATATCAGGTACTTGGTCTTGGTGCTGCTTCCTGATTTAAGTATACTCTTCTCAACTATTACTGCAACAAGAAACTCCTGGCTGCTCAACGCGCCGCATTCTCCGCTCATCATCTCCGAAAAGACCGGAGGGCGTTCACACCCGAAAAACCGTTTCCGGAACCACGGATACATGGGATAAATACGGATGACAGTATCGCTGCCGGCTGCGCGCCGATCAGATTTGACAGGATACCGGAGCTTTACATCTTGCATATTAGGCTCACCCGGACATACCGGACGACGGTACGGTCCCTGTGCTTTTAGTTTGACAAAACAGTGCTTTGAAAATTATTATGGAAAGATTGAAATTGTGATGTGACTTCCGGAGGGTTTATGGGCAAAACGTATAAAATAGCAGTTCTGGCGGGCGACGGCATCGGTCCTGAGGTTATGGCCGAAGCGCTTAATGTCCTTGATGCGGTTGAGAAGAAATTTGACGTGACCTTTACCCGTACCCCCGCCAACGTCGGCGGAGCCGGGATCGACAACGAAGGGAAGGCGCTGCCGCAGAGCACGATCGATATCTGCAAGGCTTCCGACGCCATTCTGTTCGGCTCGGTCGGCGGCCCGAAATGGGAAACCCTGCCGCCTGACGAGCAGCCGGAACGCGGCGCGCTGCTGCCGCTCCGCAAGATATTCGGCCTGTACGCAAACCTGCGCCCCGCCATCATCTTCCCCTCCCTGACCGGTGCATCGTCGCTCAAGGAAGAGGTTATCGGGGGCGGCTTCAATATTCTCGTGATCCGTGAACTGACCGGGGGAATCTATTTCTCCCAGCCGAAGGGTATCGAAGGGGTTGGACGTGAGCGGGTCGGCATCGACACCCTCCGTTACTCCGTACCGGAGATCGAGCGCATCACGCATGTCGCCTTTCAGGCCGCCCGGAAGCGCGACAAAAAGGTCTGCTCCATCGACAAGGCCAACGTCCTCTCTTCTTCCGTGCTCTGGCGCGAGATTGTTATCGGCATTGCCAAGGAGTATCCGGATGTCGAGCTGACCCACATGTATGTCGACAACGCCGCGATGCAGCTGGTGAAATGGCCCAAGCAGTTCGACGTGATTTTGGCAGAGAACATGTTCGGCGACATCCTTTCCGATGAAGCCGCGATGCTGACCGGTTCGCTCGGCATGCTCCCCTCCGCCTCGCTGGCGGAAGGCACCTTCGGCATGTACGAACCGTCCGGCGGTTCGGCCCCGGACATCGCCGGCCAGGGGATTGCCAATCCGATCGCCCAGATTCTCTCCGCCGCGATGATGCTCAAGTTCTCCTTCGGGATGCTTGAGGCCGCGGATGCGATCGACAAGGCGGTGGAAAAGGTGCTCGATCAGGGATACCGCACCGCCGACATCTTCCAGAACAAGGACGGCGAGAAGCTGGTGAATACGAAGGAAATTGGTGCGGCCATTATTAAAGCCCTAGTTTGAGGTCGAGATTGAGGAAATTGGATGCACAACTTACGAGCCTGCATCATGACCTTAATAAGCTTATTTCCGGGATAACCTCCCGTAGTACCAGAAGCACAAAGGATTGAGCGGTTTCTTGACCTCAACCTTAACCTTAATCTTGAAAGGATTTTGCATATGAAAGTCGGAATCGTCGGATGGCGCGGTATGGTTGGTTCGGTTCTCATGCAGAGGATGCAGGAAGAGAACGATTTTGCACTCGGTTTTGAACCGGTCTTTTTTACCACTTCCCAGGCTGGACAGCCTGCTCCGATGAATGCGGGTACCCTGAAGGACGCCTCGGATATCGCCGAACTCAAGAAACTGGACGTCATCCTGACCTGCCAGGGGGGCGACTACACCAAGGCGGTCCACCCCGAACTGCGCAAGCAGGGATGGAACGGCTACTGGATCGATGCGGCCAGCACCCTGCGCATGGAGCCGAACGCCGTCATCATCCTCGACCCGGTCAACCGCGACGTTATCGATGCGGCGCTGGCCAAGGGGGAGAAGGATTTCATCGGCGGCAACTGCACCGTCAGCCTGATGCTGATGGCCCTGGGCGGCCTGTTCCGCGCCGGCGTGGTGGAATGGATAAGTTCGATGACCTATCAGGCGGCAAGCGGCGCCGGCGCTCCCAACATGCGTGAACTGCTGGCACAGAAGGGGGTTCTCCACGGCGTCGTCGCCGAGGAGCTGAAGAATCCCGGCTCCGCCATTCTGGAAATCGACCGGAAGGTCACCGCCGCCCTGCGCGACGGCTCGATGCCGACCAAGGAGTTCGGCTTCCCGCTGGCCGGCAATGTGCTCCCCTGGATCGACCGCGAGGTCGAGGACGGCCAGAGCCGTGAAGAGTGGAAAGGGTTCGCCGAGACCAACAAGATCCTCGGGACCGCGACTCCGATCCCGGTTGACGGCATCTGCGTGCGGGTCGGCGCGATGCGCTGCCACAGCCAGGCGTTGACGATCAAGCTGAACAAGGATCTGCCGCTCGCCGAGATCGAGAACCTGATCAAGAATGACAACCAGTGGGTCAAGCTGATCCCCAACACCAAGGCCGAAACCCTGGCCGGGCTCACCCCCGCCGCGACCTCCGGAACCCTGACGGTGCCGATCGGCCGGGTGCGCAAGATGAAGATGGGGCCGCAGTACCTGTCGGCCTTCACCTGCGGCGACCAGCTGCTGTGGGGAGCGGCGGAACCGCTCCGAAGAATGCTGCGCATCCTGCTGGAAAATTGAGAACGCGCCTTGGGCGCACTCTCTGAAACATAAGTCACGTTCTTTTGGTAAAAAGCAGAGCGCCCCGCTTCGGGGCGCTTTCGTGTTTATAAGGAAGCCATGAATACCACGCAATCAAAACCCGA
>JBAVTM010000457.1:0-12952 GCA_049696195.1 Desulfuromonadaceae bacterium
GCAGAACCGTTTATACCTCCGGCGACTCGTATGATGGTGAAGCGACGAACCAGTTCAACAGTATCAATTCGGTAAGCTATTCATTCAGCCGTAGTCTGGATGCAAGGCTTGGACTTTCCTATTTCAAAACTTTTGGCGGTACTAATTATATTGATACGATCAACGCGGAACAGGCCGTTAATTATAGTTACTATCAGGCTGGCGGCATGAAGAGAAAAATCTTCGAAATCAATGAGACATTTACAACGATCGAGGAATATTCTCATTACAGTGACGTTGCGTCAACTGTTGCAACTTCAAAACAGCGGGTTAATACGTTTCTGCTTGGCACAAAATATTATCCCCTGCGACAGATGATGATTGCCGGCGGCGCCAGGTATTCGTTTGTGAACGGCTTTGAAAATGACGCAATCAACTATTATGGTTCGATCTCCGTGAATTTCAGGCTTCTGGACGCCAGCCTCGATTATAGTTATGGAAAAAACAAGACGGACAACAGGGTGGAAAAGAAATTCATGGCCAACGTAAAGAAAAGATTTTGATCGTCAGATCTGTTTTAGTCATGGTCGGTGACCGGGTCCTCCCGGTTTTTTTGTGTGACTGATATTCCTGCCGTTTCTTTCATCATTCCTGTTAAGCCCGGCGGGGACGTAGCCGCTCTGGCCGCGTTGCTGCATGTCGATGCTTCATGCTGCCCATTCGAGATCCTGGTGGCAGAGGGTCGCCATCCCAGTCGCCAGCGCAATGCAGCGGTGAACGAGTCTCGTGGAGAGATACTCTATTTTCTTGATGATGATTCCCTCGTCAATCCCGACTGTCTTGCCATCTGTGCAGGTGCCATGGAGGATCCGGCAGTCGCGGTCGCAGGCGGTCCGTCGCTTACCCCCCCCGGCGATTCTCTCCTGCAGCAGCTTTTCGGCTCTGCCCTGGCGTCGCTGTTTGGCGCCGGCGCGGTCCGAAACCGCTATCGTGCCGTTGGCGCCGTGCGCGAGACGACCGAAAAAGAACTGATTCTCTGTAATCTGGCAATCAGAAAAGAATCCTTCCTTTCCCTTGGTGGATTTAATGAGCGTCTCTATCCGAACGAGGAAAATGAATTACTCGACAGGATTATGGCTTCCGGGCGCACGCTTGTCCATATACCGCAGATGAGTGTACAGCGCAGTCAGCGCAAGAGTCTGAACCAATTTATCCGGCAGATGTTTTCCTATGGCCGTGGCCGGGCTCAGCAGAGTTTGATTTCGGAATCATTTTCTTTTTTCAGTTTTATTCCCCTGTACTTTGTTGTATATCTGCTCCTTGCTTCGATGCTCGCCTCACACGTCATCATGCTGGTTCCGCTGTACGTATATCTGGCTCTGACGGTCTTTTTTACCGCTGTGGAATGCGTTAGATCCGGAACAATCACTACTGTACTGCTGCTTCTGATCTACCCTCTCATGCACGTAGTTAATGGCGCCGGCCTGCTGGTCGGCCTGCTGGGCGGAAAACCGGCGTTGGCGGATGATTCGGGAGTAGTTGTCAGAAGAATAAAGGCATTAGATCAGGATTTTGAGGTCCAATCATGAATACACTCCGGGTTCTCCTCATGACCCCTCCCTATCCGGCGCAGGAGCGGTTGGGGAGACTCAGCTTTCTGGGTGGGCGCCTGCCGTCCATCAGCCTGCTGTATCTTGCCTCCGCCCTGCGCGAACGCTGCGAATTGTCGGTTCTCGACGCATCCTTTCTCGATCTCGATGAAGAAACCGCGATGGAAGGAGTTAAGCGCTTCGCACCGGACATCGTCGGGATCTCGGCGGTAACTCCCGCAATTTCCCGCGCCCAGAACCTTGCGGAGCGTATCAAGGCATTCGATCCGCGCATCACCACGGTTCTCGGCGGCCCCCATATCACCAGTGTGCCCCTGGAGACCATGGAGCGGACACCCGCCATCGATGTGGGTGTGGTGGGCGAAGGGGAGATGACCATCCGCGAGATCGTTGACTCTTTCGATGGTTCCCGGCAAAGCCTGATCGGCATCCGTGGGACGATCGTACGAGACGATGCCGGACACCTTCAGCGGGCCGAACCCAGGGAGCTGATCACCACTATCGATTCTTTCGGGCTGCCGGCTTATGACCTCGTGGATCGGAGCATCCCGCTGCATCCCGCCCTGTTCAAAACAAAGCGGGTTCCCGCGATTCACGCCATTACCTCGCGCGGCTGCGCCCATACCTGTTCCTATTGCAACACAAACATCTTCAACAGGAAGCTCAGGTTTCATTCCGCCGACTATGTCATGGATCTCATCAAACACCTGATGCAGCTGGGGTACCGCGAGATCTCGTTTGAAGATGATAACTTTACCGATCACCGCACGCGCCTGACCGAGATCTGCACCCGCCTGATCGATGAGCGGATTGATCTTTCGTGGAGCGTCAATGCCCGCATCGATACCGTCAACGAAGACATGCTCAGGCTGATGCGCCGGGCCGGCTGCTGGTACATTTCCTATGGCGTTGAAAGCGGCAATCAGGAGACACTCGACCGGATCGGCAAAAAAATCACGCTGGATCTGATCAGGGAGCGCATCGAGCTGACCCGCAGGTGCGGTATCCAGGCCAAGGGGTTTTTTATTATCGGGTTTCCCTGGGAGACGGAACAGACGATCCGGGAAACCGTTGATTTTGCCCTGTCATTACCGCTTTCCGATCTGAACATTTTTCCGCTGACCCCCTTCCCCGGGACGGCTGTCTACGAGCAGGCGAAAGTGCAGGGGGCATTCGATGACGACTGGAGCAAAATGGATCTGCAGCAGATCGTCTACATCCCCCCCGGACTCTCCAGCCAGATCCTGCTGGGCCAGATCAAAAAACTGCTGTTGCGGTATTATCTCCGCCCTGGAACAGTCTTGAATTACCTTCGGCGGGCCATCGGCGCCCGGGAGGTTTTCGTGAGTGCCGCTAAAGAATTTTTCAGCCGGTAGGGGACGTTCAAGCCTATGCGGAACTGTGACCTGACATGATGACTAAAATCCTGATACTTGGCGCCACCGGCATGCTTGGTAACACCCTGCTGTGCGATCTTTCCCGTCGTGATGGTTTTGAGGTGCATGCCACTGCCCGAAACCGTGCAGGATTGGAGCGCTGGTTTTCGCCGGAACAGTTGGAACGCATCAATGTCCCCGTCGATGTCGGTGATTTCGATTCAGTGGTGCGGGTGCTGGCAGAGGTCCGCCCCGACGTGGTGATCAACTGCATCGGGGTCATTAAGCAGCTGGCCGGCGCTAAGGATTCACTGATGTGCATCAAGATCAACGCGCTCTTTCCGCATTGCCTGGCAAAAGCGTGTGAGCGGATCGGGGCGCGGCTGATACATATCAGTACCGATTGTGTCTTCTCCGGTAAAAAGGGGGGATACGTGGAGAGTGACTTTCCCGACTGCGATGATCTCTACGGTCGGACCAAGCTGCTGGGCGAGGTGGACTATCCGCATGCGGTGACGCTGCGCACGTCGATTATCGGCCACGAATTGAACAGCTGCGTCAGCCTGATCGACTGGTTCCTGGCTCAGGAGGGGAGGGTGAGGGGCTACACCCGGGCTATCTATAGCGGTTTTCCGACCGTGGAAATGGCACGGATCATTGCCGAAATTGTCATCCCCCGCCCCGGGCTTTCAGGGTTATATCAAGTTTCGTCAGAACCGATCAGCAAGTACGATTTGCTTTGTCTGGTGCGGGAGCGGTACGGTAAAAAAATCGAAATTGATCCGGATTACGAATTTTTCTGCGATCGCTCTCTCGATTCGAGCAAGTTTTTCGCAGCAACCGGGTATGTGCCGCCAGCATGGCCGGAACTGGTTGAGATGATGCATCGAGAATGGAAAAGATTTGAAGCTAAACGGGTAGTTAACTATTGATAGTTATGGAGTATCTGCGAAAATCTGTGTGAATCTGCGGCTAAAGAAGTCTGATTTACCTAGGAGGCTTTCCCGTGTTCAAAAACAAAACCCTGCTGATAACCGGCGGCACCGGTTCGTTCGGCAACGCCGTGCTGCAGCGCTTTCTGAATACCGACATCAAGGAGATCCGTATCTTCAGTCGGGATGAGAAGAAGCAGGAAGACATGCGTATTGCGCTGAACAATCCGAAACTGAAATTCCATATCGGAGATGTGAGGCAGTTGGACAGCGTGGACTCCGCCATGAAGGGGGTTGATTTCGTCTTTCACGCCGCTGCCCTCAAACAGGTGCCGTCATGTGAATTCTATCCTCTGGAAGCGGTACGAACCAATATCCTCGGGGCCGAGAATGTACTTAATGCTGCACTGAACAACCATGTCAAAAAGGTGATTGTTCTCAGCACCGACAAGGCGGTATATCCGATTAACGCCATGGGACTTTCCAAGGCGATGATGGAAAAGCTTATGGTGGCCAAATCGCGTTCAGGAACATCTGACAGCACGGTGTTCTGCGCAACCCGCTACGGCAACGTGATGGCATCCCGTGGTTCGGTTATTCCACTGTTCGTGCAGCAGATCAAGGAAGGGAAGCCGCTGACCATTACCGACCCGAAAATGACAAGATTCCTCATGTCTCTGCAGGATTCGGTGGATCTGGTGCTGTATGCCTTTTCGCATGCCGTCACCGGGGATATCTTCATCCAGAAGGCTCCCGCGTCCACGATCATGGATCTGGCAGTCGCCTTAAAAGAGATTTTTCAGGCGGATAATGAGATCAGGATTATCGGCACGCGCCATGGAGAAAAACTGTATGAATCACTGGTTAACCGTGAGGAAATGGCTCGGTCGGTTGATCTGAAGGGTTTTTACCGCATACCGGCCGATAACCGGGATCTCAACTACAACAAGTATTTCAGCGAGGGTGAACAGGCGATCTCGGAGATTGAAGACTACACCTCCCACAATACCCGGCGCCTGTCGGTGGCCGAGGTAAAGGAACTTCTTTTGGGACTCGATTTCATCAAGGAGCAACTTCGTGCTTAAAGTAGTAACCATAGTCGGTACTCGCCCCGAAATCATCAAGCTCAGTCGCGTTATCGGTGAACTGGACCGGCACCTGGAGCACATACTGGTCCATACCGGCCAGAACTTCGACTACGAGCTTAACGAGATTTTCTTCCAACAGCTTGAGGTACGCAAGCCTGACTATTTCCTGGAGTCTGCCGCAGACACTGCTGCCCGTACTATCGGCAATGTGATCGCCAAAACCGACGAACTGCTGACGCAGATCCGGCCTGACGCCCTGCTGGTATTGGGTGACACCAACAGCTGTCTGGCAGTAATTGCGGCCAAGCGTCTCAAGATCCCGATCTTTCATATGGAAGCGGGCAACCGCTGCTTTGACCAGCGGGTCCCCGAGGAGACGAATCGTAAGATCATCGATCACACCAGCGACATCAACATGGTTTTTTCCGAGCACGCCCGGCGTTATCTGCTGGCCGAAGGGATCCGTCCGGAAACGGTCATCAAGACCGGTTCTCCGATGAAGGAGGTGCTTGACCACTATCTGCCGGGAATCGAAGCGTCTGATGTTTTGACGCGACTGGGGCTGGAGAGGAAAGGGTACTTTGTCGTAAGCGCGCACCGGGAAGAGAATGTTGATGATAAAACCAATTTCTCCAATCTGCTGGAATCACTTAACGCCATTGCCGCCCGGTATGAAAAGCCGGTGATTGTCTCCACTCACCCCCGCACCCGCAAACGCCTGGAGACGCTTGATACCTCGCATCTGGATGCCAGGATACGTTTTATGAAACCGCTCGGTTTTTTTGATTATGTCAATCTGCAGAAGAATGCCTTCTGCGTGATCTCCGACAGCGGCACCATTTCCGAAGAATCAACCATACTGTCTTTCCCGGCGATAACCATCAGGCAGGCCCACGAGAGGCCCGAAGGTATGGATGAGACGACCGTCATCATGAGCGGTCTCACCCCGGAAAATGTGATTGATTCCATTGAAATAGCTGCAGACCATTACAGTGATAACGGTAGGCCGTTCAGGCTGGTGCCGGATTATGATGTGGACAACGTGTCGCGTAAGGTGCTCCGCATCATCCTGAGCTACACCGAATACATCAACCGGACGGTATGGTTCAGGCAGTGAGCGGGTTCAATGCAGTACACTACTGCTGGCTGATCCTTTAACCCTGTCAAAAGATTCCTCGCTTTATCAAGGAGTGTGAATAAACTATATGACTCACAATTCAGAAAAAAATTCTCGTCATCTTGGAAATCATCCGATGGTGGTGCGCTCGAATGCATTCAGAAATTTCATTCGTATTCGTCTCCTTGAACGCCCGCTTCTGAAACTCCCTCGAAGTCCTGAAGTTCTCGATTTTTGCTGCGGCTACGGTTTCTATTTCAACATTAATCCTTTTGCACGGGGAGTTGACGGCGACCCTGAATGCATTAATCATCTTGCAAACCTTGGCTTTGACGTCAAACTTGCCGATGTTACCAAAGGGCTCCCCTTTGGTGATGGAGAGTTCGGTTATGTAGTATCGCACGATGTGTTTGAGCATTTTTCAAAGGATCTGCTTTACTCTATCGTAATTGAATTGCACCGTGTTCTTAAGGTCGGTGGGCGCTTGATTGTAATTGTGCCCAACCGCAAAGGTTTTGATTATGGATTGAAAGAGGGTGTCGGGCATGTCCTCCATATAACGCAGCAAGAACTGCACGATATCACGGACGGATATTTTGAACTGGTCAAAAATTTTTCTTTCCCGTTTCCCCGCTCTTTTGGCCAGTTTTTTCTGCATAACAAGGAATATTTCGAGCTGATTAAAGTATGAATATTCTTGTCGTTCATGAAGTGAGTTACAAAGACAAGGTGGTATACGAGTATCAGGACTTTGCCGAACGTTTTGCCCTGCATGGCCACAGCGTTACGGTGATTGACTTTGAGGAGAACGGAGACGGGGGCGGTGGTGCTGAACGCTGCTCACGGACCGGCCTTGCCGAGGTTGAGCTTGTGCATGTGCCGTATCGCGACATTCCGGTAATCAGGTACCTCTCTGCCAGGAAAAACTACCGGAACCTATTAACGGAGAAGCTCAACAAGGGTGCTGTCGATGTAGTATTATTATATTCGGTTTTTGTTAACGGCACCATAACTGTTGAGTTGTGCAGGGAATTCGGGGTACCGGTTGTCTATCGTGTCCTCGATATCTATCACAGAATCGGTCGAAACTTATTAGCTATGCTTCCGCTTTGGCTTGGTGAAAAATACATTTACCGCAATGCCGATATCATCTGTGTTACTAACAGCATGATTGCCGGCTATGTACAGAAGATGGCAGGAACAGGAAAGGTAAAGGAGCTGCGTGTACTGACCCATGGAGTTGACATGGAATTTTTCAAACCGGCTCCCCGGGACCCGGATTTATCTGAACGGTATGATCTGGAGGATGACGATAAGGTGGCTCTGTTTTTGGGAACAACCTACGCTTTTTCCGGTCTTGTCAAAGTTGTTGAGCGGTTTGGAATATTGGAGAAAATATGTCCTCACGCCAAAATCCTGATTGTTGGCAGCGGCGAAATCGACTCTGATTTAAAAAAGAAAGTAGACGATCTTGGATTACAGAAGCGTGTGATACTGGCAGGGATGCAACCCTACTCTAACGTCCCGGCCCACCTCTCATTGGCGGACTGTTTTTTTAATTCGTTCGAGCTTAATGACATCACCCGGAATATTATCCCGATCAAAATTTTACAGTATGTGGCCTGCGGCAAGCCGGTATTGTCAACGCCGATTCCTGATGTGGTCAATCATTTCCCTGAAATTGAAAGCGGCATTATATATTCTGATATTAGTGATCCGGATACTTTTGTGGAGAAACTTGGCCATCTGCTCAATGATAGTGAACAGTCACATGTGTTGGGCGCTAACGCGATTTCCCATTGTATGAAGAATTGTTCGATGGAAAACCAATTTGGACAGTTGGCTGAAATCCTCACCCGGCGTGCTATCAAACGGCAGGTGCGTTTGTAATGTACAAAATCGGCTCTGGCTGCGATTCCGGGAGATAAGACGACCATCTAGTTTGTAATGCTGAAAATGTTCGTTACCGATGGAGTGTTATGAAGACGATTCTGCTTATTTTAGCTGTGTCAGCAACTACGGCCGTCAGCCAGCTTATACTTAAAAAGGGTGTGACAACCTTTGGCGCATCCCCGGCAACACCTTTCCAGTTCGTTACAATGGCTCTTACATCGCCGTACGTGCTTGGTAGCATCGCACTGCAGGGTGCCGGTTTCCTGTTATGGGTTCTGGTGCTGTCGCGGGCCAATCTTGGATATGCGTTTGGTTTATCGGGGGCATTTTTTTATGTAATTCTGCCGCTACTCTCGTGGTGGCTGTATGGTGAAAGATTGTCACCGATTCAGTGGGGCGGACTGTTGCTGATAACTCTCGGGGTCCTTTGCCTCCAGCTGAAAGGGAACTAACAAGGGCGATGATCACTTTTTCGGGTTCAACGCGATCAGATTCAACTTCAGAGGTCTGGGAAGCACCTCGCTATGTTAGTATGTTTCTACGCAAAAAGATGGGGAGGATTGGGCGATGAACGACACAAAAAGCTCTCGTTCACTTGTGCTGATACCGGCATATAATGAGGCAACTCGAATAGCTGGAGTCATTGAAAGCATCAAGCGTGTAGTCCCGGAAAATCCTGTTCTGGTGATCAATGATGGTTCGCGTGACGACACCGCTGCCGTCGCCCGTCAGGCCGGTGCAATAGTTGTAACGCACCCGTTCAACATGGGGTACGGCGTGGCTATCCAGACCGGATACAAATATGCTCGTGACAACAATTATGACTATGTTGTCCAGCTTGATGCCGATGGCCAGCACGATCCCGCCTGCATTCCGGACCTGCTTGCACCGGTCATGCAGGGTAAGGCCGATATTGCCATCGGTTCCCGTTTTTTGGGTACCAGCTATACCCCCCCTCTTGCCCGCCGCCTGGGTATGGCGCTATTTCGTAAAATTGTTTCACTGGTTACCGGAAAGGTATGTACCGATACAACCTCCGGTTTTCAGGTTTTCAACCGGGATGTTATCAGATACTTTTCACAGGATCTCTTTCCGGTCGATTATCCGGACGCCGATATGTTGATTATGCTTCACCGCGCCGGCTTTTGCATGACCGAGGTGCCGGTGCGCATGTTTGAGAACAGTGAAGGGAAATCGATGCATAGCGGTTTCAAACCGATCTATTACATGTTCAAGATGCTTCTCTCGATCGGTGTGACGCTTTTGCGGGAGAAGGGTGGGAGGTAATCAGTGGGGCGTGAGAAAGCGAGGCGGATATGCCGATAAAACAGAAAATTTTTGCGGTGATAGTCTGCTGCCTGGTGTTTGTTGGAACCATTTATCTGGTGCGCAACAGGAAGCTGAGAGAGGAGTATTCGGCTCTTTGGATCTTCACCAGTATCCTGATGTTTGTCCTCGTCCTCCGCTATGAGTGGCTGGTTGCACTGACCGGATTCATCGGCGCCGGTCTGCCGACTACGACCCTGTTTATCAGTTCGATTGTCTTCCTGATGCTGATTGCGGTCCAATTTTCGATCAAAATTTCGCGTCTCACCGATCAGGTGAAAAACCTGGCCCAGGATAACGCCCTGCTGAGGGCCGAACTGACTGGAAGGCCGCCGGGCACCGTGGAACAAAGCAGGGAAAAAAGTGAAACCTGACACTCCCCCGTGCCGTATTCCGGATATATCCATTTGGCGGGAGTTCGGCTTTATCGCCCTACTGGTTTCAGCGGTTTTTCTACTCTACAGCGGTATCTTGAACGCCCCCTGGTATCTGGACGATATTCCGGGCATACTTGAATTGCCCTATCTGAACGATGTTGGTCAGGCCTTTCGTTCCCTGTTTGCAGCGCGTGGTCTGGCCAAGCTGACCTTTGCCCTGAATTATGCCTGGGGCGGTTTATCCCTTCCAGGCTACCATCTGGTGAATATCGCCATTCATGCCGCTGCTGCGGTGGTTCTCTATCTGATATTCAAGCGGGTGTTCCGTGAGACCCCCCTGTTTGCGCTGCTCGGAGCCCTGCTTTTTGCGGTTCACCCTGTGCAGACCCACTCCGTGACCTATGTCGTCCAGCGTATGACGAGCCTGTCGGGTCTCTTTTTCCTGTTGGCGCTGTATCTGTATATCCGTTTCAGGGAGCGATCCCGGCAGGCGTCACCCACCCGGAATGTCCCAGCAACGCTTTTCTGGCTGGCCTCCCTGCTGTCCGGAGCCCTGTCCATGATGTGCAAGGAAAATGCTGTTGTGCTCCCTGCCGCCCTGTTTCTCTATGACTGGTACTTTCTGGATGGCCGCTCGAAGGGAGTTCGCGCACTTCTGATGCGGCTCCTCCCCTTTGTCGTTGTTCCCTGTCTCTTTGCGGCTTTTTACCTGTTTATGCCGCTGCTGCAAGGGAAGGCCGTAAAAACCGTAACGATGACTTCTCCGATCATCAGTTTGCGCAATCTGACGCCGTTGACCTATTTTGTGACCGAGTTCAGTGTGATCTGGACGTACCTGCGTATTCTGGTGCTACCCTACGGTATCACGCTGGACTATGGTTATCCGGTTGTCAGCAAAATCCTGACCCTGCGGACTGTGATCGCCGGGAGCGGTCTGGCGGGACTCCTGCTGCTGGCCTGGCGCCTCAGGCACACCTGTCCGAGGGTTTCCTTCGGGATCGCCTGGTTTTTTCTTACCCTGTCGGTGGAGTCCACGTTTATCCCGCTTGACCCGCTTTTTATACACCGGCTCTACCTGCCGATTGCCGGGTTTGTGATAGTGATGCTGGATGTTCTTGTTCGCCTTCCGTGGCGCAGGGGAGTGCAGGTTGCGGTATCTGCAATGATCTGCGTCCTGGCTGTCCTTACTTGGCAGAGAAATGCTCTCTGGACGGATCCAATGGCTTTCAACCAGGACAACCTGCGTAAGGCGCCCAGCAACGAACGGGTCTGGGTCCGTCTGGCTGATGAATACCTTGCACAGGGGCGCAATCAGGAGGCAAAACCTCTGCTGCTGGAAGCTCTTCGAATCAATCCGGAATATTCCGCCACCATTACCAGTCTTTCCAGAATCTATGCCGAAGAAGGCAATTATATGCAGGCGCTTGAGCTCCTTGAAAAGGCTGTTCGTACCAATCCTGACATCAAGGAGTATTATAATAATCTGGGTGTAATCAGTTTCAGCCTGGGAAATAATGACATGGCGGAGCAGCATTTTCTGAAGGCCATCTCTCTCAGTCCTACGTATTGGGAGCCGCACTGCAGTCTTGGCATGGTGTATGCCAAAATCGGAAGGCTGAATGAAGCGGAAATGCAGTTTCGGTACGCCTTAAAGGTGTCGCCTGAAGAGAAGCCGGTTATTCGGTATAATCTCGGTCTGCTGTTGCTCACAATGAAGCGTATTCCGGAGGCACGCGCAGAATTCGACACGTCCATGATGTTCGGCCCGAAAGACGGGTCCGCCATCTACCAGGTGGCGAATGCCTGGCTGAGTCTCGGAAATCAACAGGAGGCGAGATTGCTGCTGCCACGTCTCCAGCTCATCAACGGTGCGCTGGCCGCGAAACTTGCATCCGAAATTCAGGGGATCAAGTGAATCTGATGAATTCTGAAAAAGATTCAGCCGGTAACTCCCGGAATGTTGCAGGCATCAGGTCTCTGTTGACAGGTAGATCTGATCAACTGGCATGGCTCATTCTTGCAGCGATCGGTCTGCTGATCTATGCGAACAATTACCAGGTGCCCTGGTATCTTGACGATGTTGAAGGCATTACCGCCAACCGTTCAGTTCAGGACCCCCGCGATCTGGCCGGATTGCTGTTCTCTTCCCGAGGGCCGGCCATCGCTTCGTTTGTTCTCAATTACGCCTTGCATGGAGAATCCCTTTTCGGGTTCCATCTCGTCAATAATCTGATCCATATCTTCACAGCTGTCTTCGTCTATCACATTCTGAAACGTGTCATGGACAGGTGGGCGCTTGCCGGGGCGCTGATTTTCTTATGCCACCCGCTCCAGACCGGCGCGGTTACATATATCGTCCAGCGCATGTCGTCGCTGTGCGGTCTTTTTCTGTTCATCTCCCTGTTCGCATGTATCCGGGCGCGTGAGGCTGCTGCGGTTGAAGGGACCATGAGGTCGTTACGATGCTGCCTGTGGTACTCTTCAATGCTCCTGTTCTGCTTCCTCGCCATACTAACCAAGCAAAATGCGGTGTTTCTTCCGGTTGGGATGGTTCTCTTCGACCGGTATTTCATGAATGACTCTTTCCGGATGGAGACGAAAAAACGGCTTCTCTTTCATCTGCCGATATTCATCCTGTCACTGGTGTATTGCTTCGTTTCCTTTATCCGTCCTCTGCTTTCCGGAGTGCAGGCTTCTGAACTCAGTGCCTTCAGTGGGGCGGAAATTTCTCCATTACGGTATCTGGTAACCGAGTTCTCAGTCATCTGGGTTTATATCAGAATGTTGTTTTTGCCGTACGGCCTTACGCTCGATCATGGCTATCCCTTTGTAACCAGTCTAATTTCACTGCAAAGTTCCGTGGCGCTGCTTGGGCTTGTTCTGCTTGGCGTCTTTGCCTGGAGGGTCAGACATTCCATGCCGGCGGTATCCTTTGGGATCTGTTGGTTTTTCTCAGCCCTTGCGGTTGAGTCAACGCTTATTCCTCTTGATGCGCTGTTCGAACACCGTCTGTACATTCCGATGTTTGGTTTCGTGATCGTCGTGATTGATCTGGTCAGAAGATTTATCACGAATAGGCTTCAGTCGTGGTGTGTCGTACTGCTGATAACCGTTTGTGCACTCCTTACCATCCAGCGCAATGCTCTCTGGGCCGAACCGATTGCATTCTATGAAGATAATCTTCGCAAGGCTCCGCATAACGTACGTGTCTATACCGAGCTTTCCTACCGGTATATTATTGCCAAGCGCTACCC
>JBAVTM010000458.1:0-3708 GCA_049696195.1 Desulfuromonadaceae bacterium
TCTCGGTGACCGCTTCGATGGCCATGTCGCAGTCGGCAAGCTCTTCCATGATCTTGGTTGTGCGAATCCTCCCGATAATGGCGGGAATGGCGGCGCTCTCCAGCTGTCCTTTTTCTGCCTGGCGCTCCAGGTTTTTCCTGATTCCGGCTACCGCCTTTGTCAACTGTTCTTCGGCTATGTCGAAGAGCACCACTTCTATCGCCTGCACGGCCAGGACATGGGCGATGCCGCTTCCCATCTGTCCGGCGCCGAGAACTCCGACTTTGCTAATCATTGCTCTACTCCTGTATCCGTTCAAAGATTACTGCGACGGCCTCGCCGCCGCCGATGCAGAGGGTGGCAAGCCCGTAGCGGGCCTGGCGTTGGTGAAGTTCCCTGATCAGGGTAGCGGTCAGGCGCCCGCCGCTCGCCCCCAGGGGATGGCCGATGGCTACTGCTCCGCCGTTGACATTCACTTTTTCGGGATCGAGGTGCAGTTTCCTGATGGCAAGCAGGGTGACGGCGGCAAAGGCTTCATTGATTTCGAACAGGTCAATGTCAGAAGCTTTAAGTCCGGCCTTGGCCAGGACTTTTTCGATGGCTCCCACCGGGGCTTCGGTAAACTGGTCCGGATGCTGACTGTTTGAGGCGTACGCCACCAGTCGGGCCCTGGGTTTCAATTTGTATTTCTTTACCGCGGCAGCTCCGGCAAGGAGGGTCAGGGCGGCGCCATCGTTGATGGTCGAGGCGTTGCCGGCGGTTACGGTGCCGTCTTTTTTGAAGGCGCCGCGCAGGGCGGACAGTTTGTCGAAATCCACCTTGAACGGTTCTTCGTCTGTGCTGATGGTTATTTCACCCGTGCGCCCTTTTTTCACGACCGGGACGATCTCATCATGGAAGGTTCCACCCTTGACCGCTTTCTGAGCCTTGCGGTAGGAGTCAAGGGCAAAGGCATCCTGGTCTTCGCGGGTGAGAGCATGCTTTTCGGTGGAGGCTTCGGCTATCAGCCCCATGTGCTGGCCGCTGTATGGGTCTTTGAGGCCGTCGTGAACCAGGAGATCGATCAGTTCGCCGTTGCCCATCCGGTAGCCGTAACGCCCCTTGCTTAACAGGTAGGGCGCCAGGGACATGTTTTCCATGCCGCCGGCGATGACTATGTCCGCATCCCCAAGCCGGATGGATCCGGCACCCAGCATGATCGCCTTGAGGCCGCTGCCGCATACCTTGTTGATGGTCATGGCGGGGATGGCGTCGGGTAGTCCGGCATGGCGCATGGCCTGCCGGGCCGGAGCCTGTCCCGTCCCGCCGGAAAGAACCTGGCCGATGATTACTTCGTCCACCGCTTCCCCGGTTATGCCGGCGCGCTTCAACAGCTCCCGGATGACGGTGGCGGCCAGTTGCGGCGCCTCCACGTCGGAGAGTCCTCCGCCAAAGGAGCCCAAAGGGGTGCGGAGTGATTCGATGATATACACTTCTTCTGTCATGGTATTTCCCTTTTTAGCGGAAGGCGGGGATGCCGGTGATCTTCTCGCCGATGATTAACAGATGCATGTCGTGGGTCCCCTCATAGGTGTAGACCGCCTCCAGGTTGTTGGCATGGCGCATGATCGGGTATTCGCCCATGATGCCGTTGGCCCCCAGAATGGTGCGGGCGGTGCGGCAGATGTTGATGGCAACGTTGGTGTTGTTCATCTTGGCCATGGACACCTGGGCCGGGGTATAGCTGCCCTGATCCTTGAGGCGGCCGAGCTGCATGACGAGCAGCTGCCCTTTGGTGATCTCGGTGACCATTTCGGCCAGTTTCTTCTGCTGCAGCTGGTAGGAGGCGATCGGTTTGTCAAACTGGATGCGGCCCAGAGCGTACTCCAGAGCGGCCTGATAACAGGCGTCGGCCGCTCCCAGCACTCCCCAGGCGATGCCGTAGCGGGCCTGGGTCAGGCATCCCAGCGGCCCTTTGATCCCTTTGACGTTCGGCAGGAGGCTCTTTTCTTCATCGACGATAACGTCTTCAAAGACAAGCTCGGAGGTTACGGAGGCCCTGAGGCTCCATTTGCCGTGCATCTGCGGTGCGGAGAAGCCGGGGGTCCCTTTCTCGACGAGGAAGCCGCGAATGCCTTCGTCGGTCTTGGCCCAGACGACGGCCACGTCCGCGACGCTGCCGTTGGTGATCCACATCTTGGAACCGTTGATCCGCCATTTGCCGCCGGCTTCACGGACCGCATTGGTGCGCATGCCGCTGGGGTTGGAGCCGAAGTCCGGCTCGGTCAGGCCGAAGCAGCCGATGACTTCGCCGGTGGCCATTTTGGGGAGCCAGTATTCTTTCTGGGCTTCGCTGCCGTACGCATAGATCGGGTACATGACCAGCGACCCCTGCACCGAGGCAAAGCTGCGCAGGCCGGAGTCGCCGCGTTCCAGTTCATACATCAGCAGGCCGTAGGCTACATTGGACAGTCCGGCACAGCCGTATTTTTCCGGCAGGTTGGGACCGTAAAAACCGAGTTCACCCATCTTGCTGATCAGGTGACTGGGGAAGGTTTCCTTCTGGGCATGCTCATCGATAATCGGCAGAACCTCATCGTTGACGAATCTGCGGGCGGTTTCCCGCACCAGCTTCTCTTCGTCGGTAAGAAGTCCCTGAAAGCCCATATAATCCGTCAGTTCAGTTGCAACGCTCACGTGTATCTCCTTTTTCGTCTGGTAGGTAGTGATGCCCAAAGGTCGGCAGGTTGATTACAGGTAATGCATTTCCCTGGCTTTCGCCGTTATTTCGTCGCGGAACCGGGGATGGGCGATGTTGATCAGCGCCTGCGTGCGCTGGCGGACCGTCTTGCCATAGAGGGCCGCCACACCGAACTCCGTCACCACGTAATGAACATGGTTGCGGGTGGTGACAACTCCGGCGCCCTGTTTGAGCATCGGCACGATTTTACTGATCACCGTGCCATCCCTCAGGACCGCCGTACTCGGCAGCGTGATAATCGGCACCCCGCCTTTGGAGCGCGAGGCGCCATAGATAAAGTCCAGTTGACCGCCGGCAGCCGAATACATTCTCGGCCCGATGCTGTCCGAGCATACCTGGCCGGTGAGATCCACCTCCAGTGCCGAGTTTATCGCCACCATCCGGTCGTTCTGCGCAATCACGAACGGGTCGTTGATATATTCGGTGCGGTACAGTTCCACCAGGGGGTTGTTGTTTACCCACTCGTACAGACGCCTGGTACCCAGGAGGAAACCGGCAACAATCTTGCCGGGATGGAGCGTTTTGCGCGCGTTCGTGATAACACCGGCTTCCACCAGGTCAATCACGCCATCGGAGAACAACTCGGAGTGAACGCCCAGGTCTTTCTTGGAATACAGATGCTTCAGAACCGCGTCGGGAATGGCGCCGATCCCAAGCTGCATCGTGGCGCCGTCGGGAATCAGGCCGGCAATATGCCCGGCGATCTTTTCGACGACAGCCTCATCGCCTTTTTGCCCCATGGCATGTTCACAAATAGGTTCATTGACCTGAACAATGTGATGCATCCGCTCAACGTGCATTTTCGTGTCGCCGATGGTTCGGGGCATCTGCTCGTTTACCTGGGCTATAACCAGTTTGGCACATTCAGCAGCCGTGATGGTCGGCCCCGGTTCGGTCCCCAGCGTGCAGTAGCCCTGTTCGTCCGGCGGTGAAACATGGATGAACGCCACGTCCAGAGGAAGGATGCCGTTCTTGAACAGCAGGGGGAA
>JBAVTM010000459.1:0-2746 GCA_049696195.1 Desulfuromonadaceae bacterium
GGGAGAGTGGATACGCGACCTGAAAAGCCGCGTGTGGAAGGGGCGTACGGAACCTCGGGTCGTGGTGCCGCGCCGTGAAGGGGAGGGGGTGCGGGAGGAGGCGGTGGATGATCCCGGCAGCTTCTACGCCGGCATCGAGGCCAGGCAGTCCTGCGCTTCGATCGGGTACCTGTGCGATGTGGGGTGGACTGCGGAGAATAGTGCGAAGATTGAAGCGTTCCTGAACGGTGTCACCCTGCTCTGCGCCGAATGCACCTTCCTGGCGGCCGACGTTGCAAAGGCCCGGGGTTCGTACCACCTCTGCACAGAGGATCTGAACGAACTGGCCTTTCGGCTGGTCCCGCGTTTCCTCCTGCCGATGCACCTTTCGAAAAGTTATCTTCTCCGCACCGTTGATCTCTACAAAGAGCTTCGCCCGCCACAGAAAATCACGACTATCCTTCCGTTGCCGAAACATCTGGTGCCTGAGCCGGTCATGGTACGGGATGTGGAGGAGTGGCTGCGTCCGCCTCCGGTCAAACGCTAAAAAACATAGCTTATTCCAATCATGTGCAGATCAAGGCCGGGATTGGGAGTCCCGTTTGGATAGAAGATGTGCCCGTTTGAAATGTGCTGCAGGCGATATCCGATTTTAATTCCGTTGCTAAGGAGGTAATTAGCGCCCAGATAGGCTCCGAATTGAAGAAGGCTCCCGAAATCCTGACCGGCGAAACGGCGCCTGTTCAGTATATTGGCATTAATTCCGAGATCTGCTGATAAGCCCGGTCCCGGTTTGTTGAAGACAAGGGCTGTACCAAGGGAACTGATAAATTCATTCTGGGCCCCGCCATTAAGAATCCCGAGGGAAATATTAGCGGTCGGGGCCAGGCCCCACCCGGAAGAGCCGCGCCAGTCCCAGGGCAGGCCATATACGGCAAAGGCCTCGTACTGACGAAAATATTTGAATCTGGAGCTGACCTGGAAACCCACCCTTACACCGGCTTCGTTCCATCCGGACTCCGCGGATAAACTTGACGCGGGGAACAGGCTGACGATGAACGAAATAAGGATCATTCTGACGAGTAGACGCTGCATGATCAATTCCTCCAAATGTGCAGTTTTAAGGGGTAATGTCCGGCAATTCCGGCTGTTGGGAATTTGACTGTTTCTTTAGTCCGACCGGCTTCCAGGCCGGGTGTACGTCGTTACACATCCAGCACCACGACCGCCTTCCAGAGATTGTCCCCGAACACGACCTGAAAGCGATGGAGCGTGACCGCCTTGACATCCACCAGCAGCCGGTGCCGACTCGCATCGATCTGCTCTCCGCTGAGAGTTGCCTTCAGGCGGAAGACGCCTTTCCGCTGCCCGATATGAACGCTGTCGGCGTGCAGCAGCAGTCGGCGGGCATCCTTATGGAAGATCAACTCCTGCAGGAATGAGAAGAGCAGCATATCCAGTTCTTCGTGCTCAAGCCGGATCGTGAGCTTCTGCTGCCGCGCCACCCGCTCCGGCGCTTCCGTCATGGTGCGCAGCAGGGCGGCGGCGCTGGAGATGAACAGCTCCTCCTGCGTTTCCCCCCAGGCCTCGAAGGCGACATCGGCGGTGGAGATTTCATCATTAAAGCGGAACGGCATAATCAGGAGCTGTACGCACCATGGTATTCATTTACAGCTCCTTACCCCTTGATGTTGCCGATCGGCACCAGTTTTACGATCCTTCTGCTCAGTCCCGCCTCTTCCGTTGCCCGTGCCACAACGTCGATATCCTTGTAGGCCAGACCGGCCTCCTCGGCCAGACCGCCGTAAGAGTCGGTGCGGACGTGAATCCCCCGGTGCTCCATGTCATCAAGCAGCTTCCGACCCTGGACCATTTTTTTTGCCTGATGGCGGCTCATGGTCCGGCCGCTGCCGTGGGCCGTGGTGAAGAAGGTCGGGGCGGCGCTCGCCATTCCGGCCAGCAGGTAGGAGCCGGTCTCCATGCTGCCGCCGATGATGACCGGCTGCCCGGTTTCACGATAACAGTCGGGGAGGCCGGGCATGCCGGGCCCCAGGGAGCGGGTCGCCCCCTTGCGGTGCACCAGCACCTCGCGTTGTTCACCGTCAATCAGGTGGTTTTCCAGCTTGGCGGTGTTGTGGGCCACGTCGTAGACCATGCGCATCCCCAGATCCGCCGGTGAGCGCCGGAAGAGCCGGGAGAATACCTCCCGGATACGGTGGAGGATCACCTGGCGGTTGACAAAGCCCATGTTGGCGGCACATTTCATCGCCGCAAAGTAGGCCTGCCCCTCGGGGGAGCGGAAGGGGGCGCAGGCCAGTTCCCGGTCATAGAGCTTGATCCCGTACTTGGAGGTCATGACCTTCAGAAAGGACTGGAGGTAGTCGGTGGCCACCTGATGGCCGAAGCCGCGGCTGCCGCAGTGGAACATGATCACCACCTGGTTGGGAGCCGTGATGCCGAAGGCCCGGGCGGTCGCCTCGTCAAAGATGTTCTCCGGACGGGCCACCTGTATCTCGCAGTAGTGGTTGCCGGAACCGAGGGTGCCGATCTGGTCGTAACCGCGCTCGACGGCCTTGTCGCTGCATGCGTCGGCATCGGCCCCTTCGAAGCACCCCCCCTCCTCGGTCATCTCCAGATCCTCCGGCAGCGCCATGCCGTTTTCCAGACACCAGCGGGAGCCGCTTTCGATCACCCGGCGGAATGTGCTGCGCGAGCAGCGGACGAAACCGGTACAGCCGACCCCGGTCGGAATCGCGAAGAACAGCTG
>JBAVTM010000460.1:0-11402 GCA_049696195.1 Desulfuromonadaceae bacterium
GTATGCATCCCTTCAAAAGACATTGCGCTACCTGATAGACGAAGTCGCAGCAGCTCCGGCATCGTCTCTCCTGATCAATGCGCTGAAGTCGGGAGGAATCGACCCGTCCGGCGAAGGGCTCCGGGCAACGGCAGAGCGTTTCGTGGAGCTGTTTCCACCGGCGCCGGTTCTTGAGGGGAGCGCCAAGCCCGACCGCTGGGTGGCCGACAGCCTGAAAAGCTCCCGTCGCACCCATCGGCTGCTGCGGGAAATGCTGCTGCTGCGGCTGGCCGCCGCCAATCCGGCTATCGAAAGCTTCCGGGAACTCGTTGATGACCGCGCCCTGGCGTCGTCGTCACACTACTCCAGCATTATTGCGGCCTTTGATCGCGTCCTGAAGGAGGGGCCGGTTATTGCCGAAAAAGGGTGTACCCTGAGCGAAGCCCTCATGGCGGCGATTACCGCCTACCCCGGTTCCCTGGCCGGTCAGGTCGCATACCTCCGCCAGCAGTGGCAGGATGTCCTGCCGTCAGAACTGCTGCACGAGGTGGGGCTTGCCCTTGATATTCTTCAGGAGGAACAGCGGGAGCGCGGCGGCGGTGGGCCTGGACCGGCTCCCGTCCTGGAATTCCGGCGCGCCGGGCACCCTTCCGGTGCTCCCTCCTCCCCATCGGGAAGTGACGCCGTTTTCCACGGTTTCGATTATCCCGAGTATGAGCACTTTTCGCCTGATGCCGGCTGGATGTCCCATGTCGTCCTGATGGCCAAGATGGTATACGTCTGGCTCGATCAACTCAGCCGTTCCCACGGGTTTCCGATAACCCGCCTCGACCAGGTGCCGGACACGGAACTTGACCAGCTGGCCTCCCGCGGATTTTCCGGACTCTGGTTGATCGGGCTCTGGGAGCGCTCTCCCGCGTCTCAGCGAATCAAGCAGATCTGTGGCAACCCGGAGGCGATCGCCTCGGCCTATTCGCTGTTCGATTACGAAGTCGCCGCCGATCTTGGCGGCTGGGAAGCGCTGGCAAACCTGCGGGAGCGTGCCGGACGCCGCGGTATCCGCCTGGCCAGCGACATGGTGCCGAATCACACCGGTATCTATTCACGCTGGGTGTTACAGCACCCGGACTGGTTCGTCCAGACCGATTATCCCCCCTTTCCGACCTACCGGTTCACCGGTGAGGATCTGTCCGGCGACGGCAACGTCTGCCTGCAGGTCGAGGATGGCTACTGGAACAAGAGCGACGCCGCCGTCGTGTTCAAGCATTATGATCGCTCCAGCGGACGGACCCGCTACATCTACCACGGCAACGACGGCACCAGCATCCCCTGGAACGACACGGCCCAGCTCAATTATCTGATTCCCGAGCTGCGCGAAGCGGTCATTCAGACGATCCTTCATGTTGCCCGCAATTTCCCGATCATCCGTTTCGACGCCGCCATGACCCTGGCCAAGAAGCATTATCAGCGCCTCTGGTTCCCGCTGCGCGGCCTCGGGGGGGGCGTTCCGTCCCGTGCCGAGCACGGCATGAGCAAGGAGGAGTTCGACGCCGTTTTCCCGACCGAGTTCTGGCGCGAGGTGGTGGACCGTGTCGCGGCCGAGGCGCCCGGCACGCTGCTGCTGGCGGAGGCGTTCTGGATGATGGAGGGGTATTTCGTCCGGACGCTCGGCATGCATCGCGTGTACAACAGCGCCTTCATGAACATGCTGATGACCGAGGAGAACGCCAAATACCGCAAAACCATCAAAAACGTTCTGGAATTCAATCACGAAATCCTCAAGCGGTTCGTCAACTTCATGAACAATCCGGACGAAAAGACGGCGGTTGCCCAGTTCGGCTCGCAGGGGAAGTATTTCGGCGCCTGCGTACTGCTGGCCACCATGCCCGGACTGCCGATGTTCGGGCACGGCCAGATCGAGGGGTTCCACGAAAAATACGGCATGGAGTACAAGCGCGCCTACTGGGACGAACAGGTGGATGAAGGGCTGTTACGCGGCCATGAAATGTGGATTTTTCCGCTGCTGTGCCGCCGCTGGCTTTTCTCGGGGTCGGAGAACTTTGTCCTGTATGACTTCCACGCCGGCGACAGCGTCGATGAAAATGTGTTCGCCTATTCAAACCGGGCTGGCGAACAGCGGGCGCTGGTCCTGTATCATAACAGCCATTCAACCACCTCTGGCTGGATCAGGGAATCGGTACCTTTTCTGGTTGCCGGCGAAGGAGAAGGGGGGCGGCTGGGCCGGACATCGCTTGCCGATGCGCTGGTCGCTCCCCATGAAGACGATTGCTACCTGGCCTTCCGGGATCAGACGGAGGGGCTGGAATACCTCCGTTCAACTCGTGAGCTGCGGGAACAGGGACTGTATGTCGAGCTTGGGGAGTACCGGTTCCATGTGTTCCTGGATTTCCGGGAAATCCGTGACGACCGGGATGGGTCATGGGGACTGCTGCATGCGGATCTGAACGGCTCAGGGGTTGACTCGCTTGAAGAAGCACGTACGCAGCTGCTGTACGAGGAACTGAACGCTGCTTTCCGCATGGTCTTTGAACTGCTCGCTGAGGACAGAAAGACAGGAGAAGACGCCGCAACAGATGCAGAGCTGCAGCAGGCTGTCGACCTGTTTCTGAAGATTGCTGATGCAGACGAGCCCGTCCCACGACCGGGGGTCAAGCCGCGTGCTGCCGCCGGCAGGGGAAAACGGAAAAGTATCCGGGAGAAAAGCAGGGCGGTCGAGCAGTTTGCCCGCTTCAGTGAGCTTAACGGTCACAGGACGACAGCACGTGATGCCCGTTCATTCCAGCTCCGGCTGACCGCCGGTTTCTCGGATCAGGCTGGCCAATCCCTGCTGCTGGCCGTGCTGATTCTGCGTGAGACGACACTCGATCCGGCTCGCCGGGGACTCGACTGCACCCTGCGGAAATTTCTGCAGCGGGAGGGCGACCCCGGGTTCAGCAGCCGCGGCATCGAACTTCTCTCTGCGCTGCTCCTGTGGTGGCGGTCAGACGCGCGGGATTCCGCTGCGAGCGACTTGAATCAGATGCAGAGTCTGTTTGAACTCGATGCGTGCCGGAACTTTCTGTCGGTTCATGACAGCGGCGGGGTCGAATGGTTTAACAAGGAGCGTTTTGAGGAGCTGTGCGAATGGATGACGCTGCTGCTGGTGGTGATGGAGTGCAGTGCACCCTCCACGGCCAGGGCTCTTTCTACGAGGATGGGTGCGGCGGAACGTTCTCTTTGTCTGGGTGTGAAGCTGGCGCAGAATGTCGGTTATCGCAGCAGGCTTTTTGTGGAGCTGCCGGAGAAGGTTGCCATCAAGCGACCGCCACTGGTCAAAAAACTGGTGAAATGATGCGGCAAATCCATGCTTTCTTGATGAGAAGGTGAAGCAATAAGAAAGACAGAGGTCGTGTCATGTCTGAGAAAAAAGAACAGCCCTGTGACAGTGCCGAGCTGCGCCGCCTGGCGGAAGCGCGGCTTGGAGAGAATACCGGGATGGCACACCCTCCCGGAACAGAGGAAGATCCGTTAAGGCTCCACCACGAATTGCAGGTGCACCAGGTCGAGCTGGAGATGCAGAATGCTGAACTCCGCCATGTCAGGGATGAGTTGGAAACTGCTCTGGAAATGTACACCGACCTCTACGATTTTGCCCCGGTAGGCTATTTTACTCTCGACAGTAAAGGAACCATCTGTCGCGTTAACCTCACGGGTGCCGGTCTCGTGGGAGTCGAGCGCTCCCGGCTGGTCGGCCAGCGCCTCGCTCTTTTCGTCACAGTTGAAGCCCGCCCCTCCTTCAACAACTGCCTCGAAGAAATTTTTACGAACCCGGCCAAAGTGGCATGCGAAGTAGCGCTTCTGCAAGAGGGGAATGCACCGCTCTTCGTGCTGGTTGAGGGAGTGGCCTCAGCATCAGGACAGGAGTGCCGCATTGCATTGATCGACATCACCGGGCGTAAGCGGGCCGAGGAAGCGCTTCATCTGGCGAAAGAGGCGGCAGCGTCGATTCAGCTGGCTAAAGAGACAGCAGAGGAGAACTCCAGGTTAAAGAATCAGTTCCTCGTCAACATGAGCCACGAGTTGCGCACCCCGATGACCGGCATCCTCGGCATGCTCCGGTTCGCCCTCGAAGAGGACCTGTCCCCGGTGCTGCGGGAGTATCTGGAAACGGCGCAGAGTTCGGCGCAATCGCTTCTCCGGATACTGAGCGATATCCTCGATATGGCGAAGTTCGAGGCGGGAAAACTTATCATCGAAGAGAAGCCCTTCTCTCCACGGAGGTGCATCGCTGAGGCGGTCGATATCATCACTCCCGAAATACGCCGCAAGGGACTCGATATCGCTCTCTCGCTGGCCGAGGAGGTGCCGGATACGGTGGCCGGAGACCAGATGCGGCTGCGTCAGGTCCTCATCAACCTCATCGACAACGCCGTCAAGTTCACCGAACGGGGAAAGGTGGTGGTGCGGGTCACCACAGGGAAGGCGGCCTCCGACGGAAAGCGGCAATTCACTTTCGCCGTCACGGACACCGGTATCGGCATCCCCGATGACAAGAAGGAACTTATCTTCCGGGCGTTCAGCCAGGTTGACGCCTCTCTGAGTCGCATGTACGGAGGCACCGGCCTTGGCCTTGCCATCAGCAGGGAAATTGTGGAACTGATGGGAGGAACGATATCCTTCGTGAGCGAAGAGGGGGTGGGGAGCACCTTCTCATTCACCATCCCGCTGGAAGAAGCCCGACCGGAGAGTGAGACCCTATACGCGCATGAGTCTCAACCATCAAAAAGGACAACTATTACCGGTAGTGGAGAAATGATGCCGCGTATTCTTCTTGCCGAAGACGACCCTGTCAGCCGACAGATTTTTGGCATGATGCTCAAGAGGGCAAAATACAATATAGATATCGCGGAGGACGGCCTGAAAGCGATAGAACTGTGGGGACAGGGAGGATATGACCTCGTGCTGATGGATGTCCAGATGCCGGGACTCAATGGTTTTGAGGCAACCCGCGTTATCCGGGAAAAGGAGCGGGAGGGCGGCGGCCACACCCCCATTGTTGCCATGACGGCCCACGCCCGCAAAGAGGACGAGGAGAATTGTCTTGCCGCCGGTATGGATGCCTATATTTCCAAACCGATTGACATTCAGAAGAGCTTACAGGTGATAGGGAACATCATCAAACAGAAGGCGGAAGAGTACAGAGGCCCGACCTCGACATGAGATACACCCCCTACCTATTACCGCGATATTCTTGAAATGCGAAGATTCAACAAGCTTGTGACCTGATTCACAATCAGCTCATCAGAGCTTTTTCAGACGTGACATAAGATTGAGGAAGTTTCGAACCAGTAGCGGATTGAACTCGCTACCGGCTTGTGCAAGCAGCACGTTGGCGATCTCACGCGGAGCACGCGGTTCCTGGTAGGTTCGTCTGGTGCGCATGGCGTCGAAGACATCAGCGATGGCAGTCAGTTGGCTGGCAAGATTCAGCTTCCACCCGGACGGCACCGCCGGATAGCCGCATAAATTGTCGCGTATATGGTGTTCGTAGGCCACAATGGCGGCCAGTCGCGGCACCCCCGAAGTTCCCAGCAGATACCGCCCACCCTTGACCGGGTGCGTCTTCATGATTGCAAACTCCGTGTCGGTCAGTTTTTCTGTTTTGGTAATAATTTCGTCAGGTACAAACATCTTGCCGATATCATGCAGCATGGCTGCCATGCCGATGTCATTCAGCAGCTTCCCCTGAATACCCAGAGAAATTGCCTGGGCCATGGTCAGGATGCAGACGTTGGCAGCATGGGTAAAGTTATATTCATTCTGCTCCCGCAGAGCCGCCAGCACTATAATCACCTCTCCCTCTCGCTTGAATGCCTCCACCAGTTCAGCCACAGTTGCCGCAATTCCGCTTGGTTTAAGCTGCTCCTTGCGTTTAACTGCTTCATACACTTCCGTCAAACGGGTCAGTTCTACCGAGGGCAGATCACGCAGACTGGTATGTCCTGTGACAGTTTCATCGCTACCGGCACCAAGGCTGCCGGACTCATCACCAAGCTCGGGCATCTCGACTTGTCCGACACGAATATACGTGGTTGAACTCAAATCACCCGTATCCCGCTGGTAACTCAAGGTTGCGATGAGCAGGGTAAGTTCAGACTGCGGAACTCCGGCCAGAAAACGGAGGTGCCCAATGCCGTTTTCCCTGAAGTACTGGGCAAACCGGTCGGTTACCATGGAGAACGGCAGCGGTTTGCAATCGATGATCAGTTCACCATCAACTTCGAGTATCGCAATATCCGGCCGTATGGAAAGGGCACGGGTAAGGCTTGTGTGACATATTTCAGTCAACCGCGTCACCTGCAGGTGGTCCATACCGTATAGACCGGCAGCGGCTACGGCCGACAGCAGATGGCGGATGAATTCGTGGAGACCATGGAATAGCGACTCGTCGTTCATGACAGTCTGCTCCGCACGTTTCTCAGGACCTTTTCAGCCTGGATCGCCACCGTATCCCTTTCGGAAGCGAGTCGTTCAAGGATGGGCAGTACGGCTGCCGCGGGGTAACGCTCAAGGGAATTGACAATATCCGCCTTGAGCCGGTTCAGATTTTTATAGGCAAACAGGTTGCGTACCCTTAGCACCGTAGCTAATTCCGGGAGTATCTCCGGCCTGCCAATCTCTCCAAGAGCCTTCACGCAGGTCGCCTTGAGCTCATACTCAGCCGATGAGTAGCCACCAGTCGAAAGCATTTCGGCCAGCTTCCGCGCCATGTCGAGGCTGCTTGTATTATCAGCCAGATGAATCGCTGCCAGCTGGGTTTCACGGTTGGTTGAGTTCAGATCCCGCAATAGCTGTCGCTGGGCGATAGGGTCACCGGCCAGCAGCAGGGATTTAACTACCTCATTGCGAACCTTCTGATTGGGGTTTGCGAGCAGAGGACGAAGACGATCCGCTTCCTGGCCCGGTGCCAAGGTGCGCAGCATTACGACTATGTTTCGGAGTACGTACCAGCGCCGGTCGGCAAGGCGTGCCAGCAGCGCAGGTCTGGCCGTATCACCAAAGGCAAGCACCCGATCCATTATAAAGCGTCGCAGCGACATGCTTTCTTCATCGGCAAGACGGTCGAGCAGTGGATCGATAAAGGGTTTGCCGATAACGCGTATCAGCAGCGTCACCTGATCATATTTCGGTTTCCCCCAGATAGTCAGGCCTGAGAGCGTTTCGTCCAGAAATTCCGCCTGGGTGAAGGCATCACGCAACGCCAGACGCAATGGTGGAGGCAATCTGGGATCAGCGGCCTGACGGAGTATCTTCAATACCTGGCCATAATCACCCAGTTCCAAAAAGTAACCACACAGATCGGTCAGGTTCCGGATAAGCTCCTGGGTGTTCTCGTCATCCGGATCGGTAACCACCAGCTGCATGATAATCTCGCTGCCACGAATCTCGATTGCTGCCGGTTCGACACTCGTCATAAGCGCCTGCAGCTCACGTGGCGCAATCTGCGGCTGTGGACTCTCAGCCAGCAAATCCGTCAGCCCCAGCAGGTATTCATCAGGGACATATGCCTCCTGATCGTGTTCCTGCAACAGAGTGCGTACCTTGTCGCGAATATCAACCTGTGGGGAGGCTGTTTCGTAGACATCGGTCATGTGTGGAAGCAGTTTACGGAGAATACCCTGCAATAAGGGGGGGGCAGCGGCATATTCCTCTGCCTTGGCGTAGGTGTCCTGCAGCATGGCAGGTCCCAGGTAACGTAACAGATCTTCTGCCATACCAGCGTCGGCCTCGTCACCGGTCTCACAGAAACCATCCAGTATCTGCCGACGCAGAGTTGGGTCAAGAGCCGCAATGAAGGCATGCAGTCCTGCCTGTTGGGCTGAAGCAGGGGATACTGCATGTTCGGCGGAAGTTCCCGGCTGATTTTCTGTACTTACAACAGGAATTACCGTGTCGCTCGGCAATTCTCGCATTATATCGATGGAGTCTCTGATGGTATTGGAAGAAAGACCACTGCCGGTACCCATCCGTTGTGCAAAACGGGCATTCAGAGCCGCTGCCAGCACTTCGGGGCGAATGTCGCCGGCTGCATCGGTACTGGTAAGTCCGAGCTCTCCCTGCATCATCAGACGGACAAAGCGCTCCCAGAAGGTGCTTAAAACCTCCGGGTTGGCGGCGGTAATAACGGCTTCCTCGGTGCCGCTGAAACGGTCGTAGCGTATCCCGCGCACTTTTAGAAACGTTATGGTGGAAGATTCCCAAAGTTTTTCAATGTCGCCCTCTGCCAGAATATCTTCTCGCTTCATAGTCATCAGCCGCAGCAAATTCTGCAACTCTTCCAGTCGCGGTTCTTGATGCACCAGCAGCGTACCTACACCACGCTCAAAGAATACAGCTGCTACCGAACCGCAGGCACGGTTCCCCTTTTCAACAAACTCTTCGCCTAGCAGCAGTCCATCCCGCGTAATGCCGATCAGTACCGGTGACTGTTGCTGCAACAGGTTGCGCCAAGCGGCGAGCAATTTTTGCAGTGAGGTTTCAAGCACCGGGTGGGCAGGCGGGTAGGAGATCCAGTTGCGCCGGGCAATATTCAACTCGCCGGCAACGGCAGCCACTGTCTTGGCAAGCGGTTGGACAGAATGTGTTTTAACGGAATCGAGCACGACGTCACCAGAGTAGAAAGTAGTTTTACTATAGTGGGTGATTCGAAATAATCAAGGATATTCGATAGGTCTGAAGTGTGCTGCAGGAAATTCGGGCACTAAATGAGAAAAGGCCGACAACTGTGTCGGCCTTTTCTCATTTGTGGATAGCGGTCCAATAAATCAGGAGAACGGATTCCTGATGGTGATCGTTTGATCGCGCCGCGGTCCGACCGATACCAGCACGATCGGACAGCCGGCCAGCTCTTCCAGGCGATGAACGTACGCCTTGGCGGCAGCCGGTAATTCATCAAAGGTTCGGGCAGCGGTGATATCCTGCTTCCACCCCGGAAGCTCTTCGTAGACCGGCTGGCATTTTTCGAACAGCTCCAGCTGGGCCGGCAGGGTCTCCAGTGTTTTTCCGTCACACGTATAACCGGTGCAGACCTTGATCGTGTCGAACTCCGACAGTACGTCGAGTTTGGTCAGGGCGATGCCGGTCAGACCGTTCACCCGGACGGCATAGCGGATCACCATCGCATCAAACCATCCGCATCGGCGCGGGCGGCCGGTCGTTGCGCCGAACTCGCCGCCGATTCTGCGGAGCTCTTCACCAAAATGATCATTTAGTTCGGTCGGAAAAGGACCACTGCCGACGCGGGTTACATACGCCTTCGATATGCCGATAATTTCGTGAATTTCGCGCGGGCTGACGCCGGAACCGGTACAGGCGCCGCCGGAGCAGGTCGATGAAGAGGTGACGAAGGGATAGGTGCCGTGGTCGATATCAAGCAGCGTCCCCTGGGCTCCTTCAAAGAGCGCCTTCTTGCCGGCCTTGAGATCGTTGTTGAGGATCAGGGAGGTGTCGGCTACGTAGCGGCGCAGAACGTCCGCATACCCCTGGTACTCGGCGAAAATCTCGTCAAAGCTGCAGGGCGGCTCACCCAGGAACTTCTCCAGCAGGAAGTTTTTCTCAACCAGAAACTCCTTCAGTTTGCGGGCAAACGTGGCGGCGTCGATCAGATCCATCAGGCGGATGCCGCGGCGGCCGATCTTGTCTTCGTAGCAGGGACCGATGCCGCGGCCGGTGGTGCCGATCTTTTTGTCGCCGCTTTGTGCTTCGCGGGCGATATCGATCCGTTTGTGGTACGGCATGATAATGTGCATCGATTCGGACAGCAGCAGGCAGGCATCGTCCTTGATCCGGCCGGACTCCTTCAGCTTGGTGATCTCCCTGATGAACACTTCGGGGTCAAGGACGACGCCATTGCCGATGATGCAGCGCTTCCCCTCGTGCAGAATGCCGGAAGGAATCAGGTGCAGGACAACTTTCTCGTTGCCGACCACCAACGTATGCCCGGCGTTGTTCCCCCCCTGATAGCGGACGACGTCGTCCGCATGTTCAGTGTAAATATCGACGACTTTACCCTTGCCTTCATCGCCCCATTGAGCGCCTACAACAACAACGTTTGCCATGTTCAGTTTTCTCCCTGGCTTTCTTCGATATAGTTCATAAGTCCCGGTCGGTCCAGCATACCCTTGTCGATCGGGATTGCACATCCGTCAAGGCTGCGGACGGCCCGGTACGACTCCTGGTCGTCGCCGATAACCAGCATGCAGCGGATATTCATTTTCTTTGCATATTCCAGAGATTGGGCATAGTCGCGGCGAATGATGTCGCGGGCGGTGGTATACCCAAGGGAGCGGAGACTGCGGGCGGTCTGCAGTACGTTCCGCCGGTCGCTGCCGGTGTTGAACAGCAGGAAATCGGTAGCGGCGCACCCTTGCAGTTCAGGCCGCCGCTCGACCGTCTGCAGCAGATTGAGCAGGTTGAACGTGAACCCGGTGGCCGGCGCATCGAAGCCGTATCGGCTGATCAGGTTGTCATAGCGGCCGCCGCTGCAAACCGGTTCGCCAAAACCGGTGACAAACCCTTCGAAGGTGACCCCGGAGTGATAATCAAGCCCGCGCGTTTCCCCCAGATCGATCGAAAGGAGGTCTGTGACGCCATGAATATCGAGAATATCCAGCACCTGCTGCAGATTTTCGAGAGCTGCAAGCGAGCGGGGATTGGAGGCGATAACTTTCGCCGCTTTCAGGACGCTCCTTCCTCCGAACAGTCGGGGGAGTGCGCTTAATTCACGCGCGGATTCGGAAGAGACCGGATGCTCTTTGAGCAGCGATGCAACAGCCGAGCTGTCCTTTCGTGACACCGCTTCACGCAGCTGCAGGAGCGGCTCACCGCTCAAACCCGAAGCCTGGAAGACCCCCTGGCAGAATTCGACCTGCCCGAGATCGATCGTGAAGTTCTCGAGCCCCAGCACCTGCATCGCTTCAATCGCCATGACTACCATCTCGGCGTCAGCCTCTGGTGAGTCCAGGCCGATCAGTTCGACGCCGGTCTGGAATATTTCACGACTGCGACCGGCCTGAATTGCGGTCTGGCGCAACACCCGCTCGCTGTAGCTGATACGGTGAGGGAGCGGCAGACCGGTCATGCGGGTTGCCGCGATACGGGCAATCTGCGGGGTTATATCGGGAGGCAAGGCGAGCAGTCTTCCCGACTGCCGATCGTCAAAGCGGTAGGTTTTACCTTTGAGCTCATCGCCCATGCCGGTAGCCAGAACATCTTCATACTCAAGCCGTGGGGTAATGATGCGCCGGAAACCCCATAATTCAAATACGCGCAGCAGGCGATCTTCAATAAAGCCGATCTTTGCCGCCGCTTCCGGCAGAAAATCACTGACGCCCCTGGGGAGGGCTATGTCGCTGGGTGATAGT
>JBAVTM010000461.1:0-7188 GCA_049696195.1 Desulfuromonadaceae bacterium
TCTTCGGAGAAGCCGTAGGCGCCGCCGATAACGAAGATCAGCTCGGCCACGCCGCAGTCACGCCTCCCCCCGACGAAGGAGGCAAGGGCAGGTGAATCCATCTGTTCGCCCGGTTCATCGAGCAGGATCAGGGTCGCACCGGGCGGGATCTGCTTCTCCAGCCGTTCGCACTCGCGGCGGCGCATCTCCTCCGCCGCGGCCCCCTTCTCGTCGCGGATATCGACCAGATCCAGCGGACAGTAGCGCCGGATGCGACCGGCGTATTCCTCGATCGCGTCCTTGACCCAGGGGTCACGGCTTTTACCGACCCAGAGCACCTTTATTTTCAAAAATCGGTTTCCTTGCGTGACGCCTTGATTTCCGGCGGCAGCTCAAGCTCCGGCGCCATGCCCCAGAGCCCGTCCAGGTCATAATATTTGCGGATTTGGTCATGGAAGATATGCACCAGCACATCGCCATAATCCATGACGATCCATTTGCCGTCGGTGGCGCCCTCGATATCGTTGACCTTGCCGTATTTCTTCAATCCGGTGCGGATGTTGTCGGCAATGGCCTGGTTCTGTTTATCGGAAGAACCGGAGATGATCACCATATAGTCGGCAATCGATGAGACCCGCGAGATATCGCGCACACAGATATCATAGGCCTTTTTGTCATACGCCAGCTCGGCGCACATAAGCGCGCGTTCGCTGGGGGTCAGGGTCGTCTTTTCAACGGTTTTTGTTTTTTTTACGGGCATTGGTGATAGATCCTTTGGTGCGAGATATATGCTGCTACGTCGTGTGGTACATACCGGGCAAGGTCGGCTCCTCCGGCGGCGAGCCGGCGGATTTCGGTCGAAGAGAGCTCCAGCGGCGAACCGGTGATAAAAAACAGTGCCGTCCCGGAGCGGTGCGACAGGCGGCCTGTTTCGCTCTGAATGGTGAACTCCCCCCTGACCGCTTCCGGCAGGGCGGCAAGCGGGTCGGCAATCGAACAGCCGGGGCGCTCGACGACGATCAGGTTGCACGAGCGGAAAATCTCGTCATAGCGATGCCACGTGCCGATCTCCAGAAACGAATCTCCGCCGATGATAAAAAACAGATCATCGTCCGGAAACCGCTCCCGGAACGCCCGGATCGTGTCGATGGAATATGACTTCCCCCCCCGTTCCGCCTCGATGGTCGACATCTCGAAAGAGGCTCTGCCGGCGATAGCAATGCCGACCATTGTCGAGCGGGCTGCGAATGACACTCCGCCGGCCACCGGCTTGTGCGGCGGATCGGCGGCCGGAATGAAGATGACCTTGTCGAGGCCGCAGGCACGCTGCGCCTCCTCGGCAATACGCAGATGGGCATTGTGAACCGGATTGAAGCTCCCCCCCAGCAGGCCGATTCTCATCTACAGAATCTCCGGCTTCAGCAGCGTGCCCCTGATCGGCACGGTATAAACTCCCGGAGAGGTCATAAACTTGGCCAGCAGCATAAAAACCAGCTTCTGTTTTTCCAGGAACTCCGGTTTTGGCATGATCTCCAGCCTCATATTGAGGGGGGTGACACCGGCGTTGCCCCCCGAGGGGATGTCGCCCGAAAGCCGCATGTAAATACCGTCACCTTCCAGCGTAAAGCTTTCCAGGCGTGCCTTGCCGTCACTGACCCTGACCATCCCCTGCGTTTTCAGATCGGCGGCGTCAGGGAGCGGAAAAGCCCCCAGTTTGACACCTGAAAATTCCAGCTTCTTTACCTCAAGCTTCAGGTCACCGCTCAACCCCTGCACGCCGCGCTGCAGTTTACCCTGGCTCCAGAGGGTTCCGGCGGCATGCGCTCCGAGGACGCTCTTGAAAAAGGGGATCCCGGAAAGGTCTATGCCGTCCGCGTCGATATCCAGGGCGGCCTTGCCGTTCAGGGCATACCTGATGTCCAGATGCCCCTTTCCGATCGTTGCTCCCCCGGAAATAACAGCCCGCCCGGCGAGGAGCGGGAGCAGCAGCGCCCTTATCTGCAGCCGTTCGCACCGGAACAGCGGTCCCTGTTCAGACGACAGCAGCAGGTTGTCCCATGCCAGACCGGGGAGAAGCGTCTTGTGAACCGCCGGGGCAAGCGATAATCCCTGACGCGACAGAACCTCCGCAACGACGGCATCGATCTTCCCGGTCGGGAACAGCAGATAGCTGAACAGCAGAAAAAGAACCGGGATCCCGGCCAGAAATGCAGCCCGTCGCGCCAGGAGCCGGGCTTTCATCGCTTTGCCTGACCGGGGGCCGGCCGAAGCAGCGCCATAATCAGGTTCAGATCGCAGCGGGACGGATCATCAAAACGGGTCCGCAGGTTGAATTTTTTGAATACCAGCGGCCGACTCCCTTTTTCGAGTCGATACAGCAGGTTGACCGCTTCATTGAGCGTTAAACCATCGATGCGGATATCGGCCGCATCCTCGGTAAAGCCGCTCCGCTCTTCACCCTTGAGCGGAACTATTTTCACCGATTTCCCCTTGATCCCGGTATCTTCGATGATTTTGGCCGGCGAGTCGTCCGGGAGAAGCGAAGCAAGACGGCCGCTCAGCAGGGCGGATGCAGCCCTCGCCGACAGATACGAGGTTTTGAGCGGCAGCAGTTCTTTCAGCACCGCTTCACGGGCGGTCCGTTTCTTTTCAAGCTCCACTACCCTGGCGTTCAGCGCCGACCACCCAACCGCTGCAGCAAGCACGGCAATCAGGGCGTAGCCGATCCAGAGCCGTGTCCGGCCGTCAAGATTCTGCCATCTGTCGCGAATGATCTCCAGGAGTCTCATTTCGTCCCCTCCTTGAGTGTTCCTGTCAGGCTGAAGGTAACCGTACCATCCGGACGGCTCTTTACTTCACCAAGTTCGGCAGAGGCCAGCAGAGGGGCAATCGCGGCTTTAAACTCATTGACCGCCTGGGCGGACCGGGCATCCCCTTTTATCCGCAGGCTGCGCCCCTCCAGCTCGGCTTCATACAGGCCGTTGATGGAGGTCCCTTTGGCCTCGGCCAGCTTTTTCAGGATATCGAGGTACCCGCTTGAACTTTCGACACCGGCCAGTTTCTTGATTTCTCCCTTGATTTCGGAAATTTCATCAACCGCCTTGGCCCGGGCCGGAAAAATCTCGCGATAGATCGCCGCAATGGATTTGTTCAGAGATGAAAGGTCGGCGGCGGCGGCACGGTACTGGAGCCCTTTATTTACAAACAGCAGCAGAACCACCGACGCCGCGAGTATTCCGGTCAGAATCAGCTTCTTGCGCTGTCTGGCGTCCCCGGCGGTCCAGGCAAGTTCCCCCCGGCGGAAATTGGGGAGCGTGCCGGCATAGTGTGCCCGGGCCACGGCATAGAGCCCACCCAACTGCCGAAATGTTTCTTCATTTTTGAACAGAGACCCCAGCTCCGGCGGCACATCGACCGTTTCTACCGGCAACGGCAGCGTATCGGCATCGGCGAGCCCGCTACCCACGGAGCCGATCAGGCAGAGTCGCGGCGGGGGATCACCTCCGGAGAGTTCCAGTGCCGACAGCGTGGCTGCTGCCATCGCGGCGGTCACTTCGGCATTAAACGCACGGAAGTAGGTCAGCCTCCCCCCCTGCAAAAGCGCCAGCGAGCTTCCGTCGCATACGGCACAGTCAGGTGGCACCCCCGGCAGCGCAGCCAGTGCGAACGGGAGTGAGCTGACAACCTGGGGTTCGATGCCGGCCTCCCGGAACTGGCCGATTGCCGCGCTGATGTCGCTATTGCGGGCCCACAATGCGAGGAATTTTCCCTCTCCGACCGGCATAGCCTCCAGAGCGAGCTCTTCAACCGGCAGCACAATGTCACCCTGCAGATGAGCCGGAAGAACCTCTCGCACCTTGCGGAGATCGTTAAACGGAAGCGAAACGGATCGCTGCGCAAACAGTGCGGGTGGAAGGCAGAGCACAATGCGGGGGGAACCGGTCATTTTACCGGCGATGTCCCGGACAGCATCAGCCAGTGTCCTGTCGTCGTCCAGCTCGATTGCAGCGGCTCCGATCAGTTCCGTGGCACGTCTCGACACCCCGAAATGGGCAACGGTCAACCGCTTTTCCTCTGCCTGCAGAATCAGATAATCCATGGTACGCTGCACCCTCGCCTACGCTTAATATTTTTCTTCGGCGGTCAGTATTCCTGCCACGACAACACTTCCCCTGACAACCGCACAACCGCCTCAACCGTCCGCACAGAATCCTTTACTCTGGCTACGGAGGTTATCCTGAAGAGGTTGCCCTTGGTGGTGATCCTGGCGGTCAGATTGTTGATAATTTTGTCCATTCCCGGCACCCGGGAAAGTTCCCCCGGCGATTTGAACGGCAGTAGACGCCGCTCTTCAATGATTTGCTCTGCCATCCTGTCGTCAACGAGTTCGTCAAGCGCGGCCAGGACCTCTTTGGGGGCGGTATTTATGTTGATCCTTGAGAGCGGCGAGTTGGCTTCTTCTGAAAAGGTCGTCAGATAGGGGCGCAGCTTGCCAAGCACCTCGGGCGTAACCCCCCTGACCAGCGACAGCTCCGTCAGCGTCAACAGCTTGTTGTTACGGGCCTTATACGGCGGTTTCAGGGTACTGTAATATGATGATTCAGCGCCTCCGGAACGGGGCAGATCGTCGCTGTCAACCCAATCAGCTACGGCGCTCCAGATTTCTCCGGGCAGCTGCAGACGCGTGCCGAGCCGCTGCAACGCCTCCAATGTCTTCGGCTGTATCAGGAGGTCGTTAATATTGATTTTACTGCTTTCCTCGCTGATCGTGATCTCCAGCGAACCGGCCTCATCCTCCAGTTTGAGCGGCGTCGCCCACCGGTCGGAAAGCGATGTATATGTCTGGTTGGCAAGGCCAACATTGAGAAGCGCGGCGGCGCCGGTCACGCCGGACTCAGCCAGTATCGACGCCTGCTGTCCGTCACGAAAACCACGGCTGAGCGAGGTGTCCACGTACACCTGGTGGATCATCTCGATCACGACAGCCACCATCAGCGCCGTCACGACCAGGGTCAAAATCAGGGCGAAACCGGACTCGTTTTTCAGCCGTCCGGTCATAAACCGTTCACCCGCGGAACGGAGAGCATCGTGAACTCTACCTGCTTTCCCTCCTCTTCGACCTGCACGGTTACCCGCACTCTCTTGGGAAGAGTGTTATTTATCGCGGTATCCCAGCTTTTGACCCATTTCGACCCGTCATAACACTCCACCAGAAAGGAGCTGATCTGCTCCATCTGTGGATAGGCCGGGGTTGTCCCCTCTTCGGAGGACAGGTCACGCTCCTGGCGCGTCAAGGTGCTTTTTTTATCTTTTTCGACCATCCGGTACGTGACGGCAACGATACCGGATTCACTGCGGCTCTGCCCGGCTGGCGGCGCCAGGGTCGTCAGCTCCAGGGTCGATGAGGGTGTGCCGAAATTATCGCGATCTTCCACCACAAGCCGCAGTCGCTTGTCGGCAGCGCGGACAGGCAGGGCCGATGAAACTTCGCGGCGGATCAGATCAAGCGTGGCTCCGAGCTCCCGCCGTGACTCCATCCCGGACGAAGCTCGGTCTCTGGCCTGTATCACGCCGAAATAGCTGCCATACAGCGCCGCGGTGAGGATGCCGAGCAGCACCACCGCAATCAGAACTTCCAACAGGGTGAAACCGCTATTTCGGGAGATATCTGACAAGAGCCACCTCCCTGCCATCGCTGCCGCGCCTCACCGTGACAACCAGCTTCTGCAGACCGGGCAGATCGGCCGGCAGCAGCTCGGATTTCCAGCTCAGCTCCGGATGGGAAGGGGCGAACGTCCCCTCTCCCTTGGCCGGTGCCTGTTCCAGCTCCGCCATACGGGTACGGGCCAGCAGTGTCAGAGCCGTACTGTCGCGCTCGCCCGCTATGATCCCGAGATGATAATTAACCGACCCCAGCAGGGTAATGATGACGCCGGCCATGATCGCCAGCGACACCATTACTTCCAGGAGTGTAAAGCCTGAACATGAGGCTCTTGCAAAACGTCGCGAGGAGACCGGAATGCAAGGCGCAAACGAGAGAGGGAGCGAAGCGTACTGCATAAGTACGTTGAGCTTCCGAGCGAGTGGCAACACAGCAGGCCGGTCCCGCAGTAGTTTTGCAAGAGTCTCGGTTCTCATGGCGGATCCTCGAGGTATCCCTCGTATGCCTTGACCTTGCCGCCCGACGGAAATACCATCACCGTCCAGAACTGTCCCGCCGCAGAGCGGAGATGAATGGTGACAAAGTCCCGCACCCCCCCCGCGCCGACTTCGATCCGGAGCTCTCCGTCGCTGACTTTGCCCAGACGCGGTATCCGGACATCAGCGACGATGACCCCCTCTTTAATCGGTGATTTCAGCAGCAGCGGGTCGGCAGGTTCTTTGGCGTTCCCGTCCCCGCCGGTCTCAAGGATTCTTGCGGCATCCGTTCCCGGCGCCAGGGCCAGATAATATCCGGTGCGGGAAGTCGCCGCTCTCTCCTGCAGATAACGGAGGGTCGAGGCGAGGGTCCGGGCGGATATCTTCAGATTTTCCTGGTCTGACGAGGGGAGCCGCGGCACCACCAGCAGCATCACCATGCCGATAATGGCCATCACGATCGCAATCTCGATCAGGGTATACCCTGCCTGCCAGCGGCCTTCACGGCCCGGCAGGATTTCATCTTGACCGATCGCAGGAGGAGGGCTCATCACCTTAGGCCATTGCAAGTATGCGCGCCAGCTCTTCACCGAAGAGCCGCTTTTGCCACGCCCTCATACCCGGTATGGCATCCAGCTCTTCTTGTGCACCGCTTTGACAGTCTGCAACCGCTTCCAGCAGCCAGTTCGGCGCCAGAACGCCCGGATCGAGCCCGAGTTCGATGCTGCAGCGCTCCCGCCATAATTTAAGTTTTTTCAGCCGTTCCTTGACCGTCTCCAGGACCTCTTTCTTGGCACCGCGCGGGAAGCGGGGCACGGAGGCCTCAGGAGTAGCAATCCCCCGTTCGACAGCCGACAAAATTCCGGCGCCGTGCCGCTGGAGCTGTCCGGAGGTCATCCCTTTGACCAGAGACAGATCATGCAGCGACCTCGGTCTGGTCTCAGCAACCTCAATCAGCGTATCGGCCGACAAGACCTTGAATGGTGGACGATCGAGGAGCTCCGACTGCCGGTCCCTCATCTGCAGCAACTCTTCGAGGATCGCGAGGCTGTGTCCTCTCAGCTTGCTGGC
>JBAVTM010000462.1:0-1957 GCA_049696195.1 Desulfuromonadaceae bacterium
GTATCGTACGACTCGTGAAAGACAAAGCCGTTCCTGGCAAGGGCACTCATTTCAAAGATCTTGTCGATAACTTCATCCAGGTGATCAAGGTCAACCGGCTTGCCCAGATGATCGATGGCACCAAGTCTGATCGCCTTGATGGCGGTCTGCATGTCGTCGTAGGCGGTAATCACCACAACCGGCAAATCAGGACGCTTCTCCTTGATGCGGCCAAGAACCTCAAATCCATCCATTCCGGGAAGCCGGACGTCAAGCAGCACCAGATCAACTTCCGCCTGGATCGCTTTTTCAACCGCTTCATGGCCATCGGCGGCGGTGCGGACCGCAAATCCTTCTTCGGAAAGATGCAGCTCCAGGGTGCGGCGGATGGCTTGATCGTCATCGGCGACAAGTATTGTTTTCATTGCAGAACCTCTATTGAACCCGAAGGTCCGTTGATGGGGAGCGCCACGGTGAAAACGGCGCCAAGACCCGGTTCGCTTTCCACGGTGACAGAGCCGCCATGACGGAGAACTATGTTCTGAAGGATTGACAAACCCAGGCCGCCGCTCGAAGTTTTGGTTGTGTAAAACGGGTCAAAGAGCTGTTCGCACATGGCCACGGGAATTCCCGCGCCGGTATCGCTCACCAGAATACAGGCATGATTGTCCTTCCGGTATGCAGTTATGCAGAGGCGTCTTTCGGTTTCGATCCCATTCATCGCTTCAACGGCGTTGAGCGCCAGATTCAGCAGCACCTGATGGATCTGGTCCGGATCGCATACCAGCGTCAGGCGCGGCTCCAGACTGGTATCGACCTGGATGCGGCGTTCCGCCAGCCGCTGGTCTATAAGCTGAAGCAAACGGCTGGCGATCTCCGCCAGCTCGACAGTCTGCAGGCGCAGGGGACGGGGGCCGGCAAAGTCCATGACATCGCCGAGCAGGTGATTCAGGCGGCGGATCTCACCTTCCACGATGGAGAAGTTTTCGTTGAGTACGCCGGAGGGGTGGATTTTCTTGCGGATCATCTGCATGTTCATCTGGATGGCGGAGAGCGGGTTGCGGATTTCGTGGGCCAACCCCAGGGCAAGATGTCCGACCGCCGCAACCTTTTTAGCCACCAGCAACTCGTTGAATGTTGACTCAAGGCGCGTATGCGCATCACTGAGAGCCCGGGTATGCAGTCCGACCTGTGTCGAAAGTGCCCGGTTCCAGTTGAACAGCAACGCCAGCAGGAGGCCGGTACCTCCCAGGATCATCACCAGGAGCGTGGTCGAAATAGCTTCCTGCCGCTGCAGAAATGGTGAGAGAAGCGCTTCCACCTCCCTTTCGGGAGTGGCGACCCCCAATATCCAGAGCCGGTTATCCAGGCGTACCGAATGAAAACTGACCAGCTTGCGAACCTGCAGGCGCGGGTCAGCCGGGTCTTCGAAGTCGTACCAGTCGCTGCCAGGCTTTCCGTTGCCCGCCGAGAGCAAAAGATTATAAAGGCGCGGCCACTTCTGAAGAAGGGCCTCATCGAAGCTTTTGCCCGCGATTTTGCCATTGGGATCCACAAGGATGGTTCTGCTGGTGCTGTCCATCAGCCAGGCGTGGCCATGCGTGCCCATATGAATGGAAAGGATGTGCGTGCGCGCCAGTTCGTCAAAATTCAGGGTACAGATCACGACGCCTCGAAACGTGCCGCGCGGGCCATAAATTCCCTTGGCAAGGATCAGCTCCTTGAATCCGCGGTGACGTCCCCCCTCCATCCGCATGAAGGGGGTAACATACATCTGTTCCGGATGTTTGTTCTCACGGGCCCATCGGTAATAATCCCTCCAGGCATAGCTCCGTCCCAGAGTGAACTGATCCGGCGGTTCTATCGCAACGCCCCCCCCCTTGCTGTCAAAAACAACCAGATCGATCACCGGTGTATTGCCCAGTGTCCCGTAAATCTTGTTCAAGCTCCCCTTGACTTCTTCGGAGCGTTTCCGGTC
>JBAVTM010000463.1:0-4590 GCA_049696195.1 Desulfuromonadaceae bacterium
TAAAATCATGACTACAATAGAACAGGTCAGGGCTGAACTGATAAAACTATTGAACACCCCGTTAGGCATTAGGGATGCTTTTCCCATGAAATAGGCCAATCACACGTATTGTAACGTTCCAATGTAAGGGGAGCCATTTTGGTTCCCCTCTGCGGGTGGCTGCCTTCTGGTTGGCAAATTGGACAGGCTAAGCGGTGACCGTAACTTTATTACCTCCCTTCAGAAGAACTGTGTAGACTTCGTAGTCTGTAACCTTCCTGGATGTGACAGTTTTACGATTAACATTTACTGCACACAGGCACAGCGTGAAAGGGAAATTATTTCAGCAAGGACTAAGGAAAAACAAAGAACAGCTAATGAAAACACTCTGGCAGAAGGCCCTCGCAAAACCAGCCTATAGTCATCCCTGCACCTGCCGAAGTAAACGCCTCTTACAGCCTCTCACAGAGGAAAGGGCTGCCGGGTCAGGCCTGAAAGAATGAAAGATACAGAAAGAGACGTTCCAACCAGGAAGTAAGGCCGGGCGAAAAAACGCCCGGTCAACTCCCGCCCCGTTCTGTAGGACATTACAGGTCAACACAAAAGAAAAAGCCCTTGATTTCTCAAGGGCTTTTGAACTTGTCCGGATGGTGCCGGACTGTTAATTGGTGGAGGTGGTGGGAGTCGAACCCACGTCCAAACGCTCTTCGATACTAACGTCTACGCTGATAGATTGACTACGGTTTTAAGTTCAAGGTAAGCCATCAATCAAGGCACCAAGAACCGATTCCTAAATACGACGATTATCGGATCTTCCTCGCCGTCCCATTACAATTACTTCTTTTTGACAGCCGAAGGGTTACACAGGGAATTAAGTCTACCCTCTAGCTCGCTTGGATTCCGAAGATCCCAAGACTGGTACTAAGCAGCAATTGCACCTGCAAAGGCGTAATTGTCTGCAGCTGTTGTTGTATTGTTTGCATTCATTGTTTAGTGGATTATTCTAGAGGCCAACCACTATCCTCCCAGCGCAATCAGAACCTATCTTCGCCTGTCGAAACCTTTACACCCCCATTTGAAATCAATGTTGAATTTTGAATGTTGAATTATGAAAAGTCCTAATCCCTGTTTCTTGCCTTCAGCGCCTGCGACATTTCGCGCTGACTGTCCTTTGTTTTCATATCCTCACGCTTATCGTACAGTTTCTTGCCTTTGGCAAGACCTATTTCAACCTTGACCAAGCCATCTTTAAAATACAGCTTGAGAGGAATGACTGACAAACCCTTCTCGCGAATCCTGCTGTATAACCGTTCAATTTCACGACGGTGCAACAACAGCTTGCGGTTGCGATCCGGTTGATGATTCTGGCGATTGCCGAATTCATACTGCGAAATATTCAGGTTATGTAGATACGCTTCACCATCACGCACCAGCATGAACGAGTCATTCAGGTTAGCCTTGCCGGCTCGCAGTGACTTGACTTCGGTCCCCTGCAACACCAGACCGGCCTCAAACTTCTCCTCGATGAAATAATCGTGATAGGCCTTTTTGTTATTACAGATCAGTTTTTCACCCATAGTTGAATCATAGCAGAGATTGCGGGAAAATGGAATGCTCATCCTTGCATTAAGGGTTGGAAATAGATATAGTTCTCAGTCCGTAACTCTGTCTCAAAGGATAGATGCCATGACCAGAGTAGATACAGCCCCCACCCGTGATGAAAAGCCCACCACAGCAGACTTGCAGCGCTCTTTTCTCCGCCACCTGCAGTATACCCTGGTCAAGGACAAATTCTCCGCCACCACGGGCGATCTGTATCATGCGCTGGCGTACGCCGTGCGCGACGTGCTGGTCGATCGCTGGCTTGACACCCAGCAGTCCTACTATATCAATGATGCCAAGCGGGTGTACTACATTTCGATGGAATTCCTGATGGGGCGCGCGCTCGGCAACAGTCTGATCAATCTCGGGATCATGGAGGAGTGGCAGACCGCTCTGGAGCAGATGGGAATCGATGTTGAAGAGCTGCAGGAACAGGAATGGGATGCCGGACTCGGCGATGGCGGCCTGGGGCGTCTGGCGGCCTGCTTCCTCGATTCAATGGCCACCATGAGCCTCCCCGCCTACGGGTATGGTATCCGCTACGAATACGGAATGTTCTACCAGAAGATTGTCAACGGTGCGCAGGCCGAGTTCCCGGATAACTGGCTGCGCTACGGCAACCCGTGGGAGTTCGACCGTCAGGAACACCTGCACCAGATCAAATTCCAGGGACGGGTCGAAAGTTACCGGGATGAGATGGGGGAGACCCGCTACTCCTGGGTTGATACCGCCGATGTCATGGCGCTGGCCTACGATTTTCCGATTCCGGGGTACGGCAACGAAACCGTCAACACCATGCGGCTTTGGAGTGCCAAATCGACCCGTGATTTCGAACTCGGCTCGTTCAACCAGGGGAACTACATCGGCGCCGTCGAATCCAAGATGCGCACCGAAAATATTTCCAAAGTCCTCTATCCGGCCGACCATATGGCCGAGGGGAAGGAACTGCGCTTCCGCCAGGAGTATTTCCTCTCTTCAGCGACGGTTCAGGACATTTTCTACCGCTTTTCAAAAGCCCATGACAACCTCGCCATGCTTTCGGAAAAGGTGGCAATCCAGCTGAACGACACCCATCCGACCCTGGCGATTCCGGAACTGCTGCGGATTCTGCTCGATGAAAAGCGCCTCGGCTGGGATGACGCCTGGAAAATATCATTGAACACCTTTGCCTACACCAACCATACGGTGCTTCCGGAAGCGCTTGAAAAGTGGCCGGTGGGGATGATGGAGAGGATTCTGCCGCGCCATCTGCAGATCATTTACCGCATCAATGAGCTTTTCATCGAGCAGGTCGCCGCCCGTTTTCCCGGTGACAGCGACCGTCTCCGGCGGATGTCGATCATCGGCGAGGATAGTGAACGCTCCGTGCGTATGGCGCATCTGGCGATTGTCGGCAGCCACTCGATCAATGGCGTCTCGGCGCTCCACAGCGGAATCCTCAGGGATGACCTGTTCCGCGATTTTTACCAGCTCTGGCCGGAGCGCTTCAACAACAAGACAAACGGCATCACCCAGCGGCGCTGGCTGAAATACGGCAACCGCCTGCTGGCCGGCCTGATCTCGTCGAAGATCGGCGAAGGGTGGGTCACCAATCTGGATGAACTGAAAAAACTGATTCCGCTGGGGGAAGAGCCCGGCTTCCGGCAGCAGTGGATCGAGGTCAAGCGCGCCAACAAGGTGCGGCTGGCCGGTTATATCCGTGCCCACAACGGCATCGATGTGCCGCCCGATTCGATGTTCGACTGCCAGACGAAGCGCATCCACGAGTATAAACGCCAGCTTCTGAATGTGCTGCACGTCATCACCCGCTATAACCGCATCAAGGCCAACCCCGGTGGGGTTTTTGCGCCGCGTACCGTCATCTTCGGCGGCAAGGCGGCCCCCTCCTATTACATGGCCAAACTGATTATCAAACTGATCAACTCCGTCGGCGCTGTCGTCAACGGTGATCCGGCGGTTAACAGCCTGCTGAAGGTCGTGTTCCTCGGCAATTACGGTGTATCGCTGGCCGAAATGGTCTTCCCGGCCTCCGATCTTTCCGAGCAGATTTCCACTGCCGGGACGGAGGCATCCGGCACCGGAAACATGAAGTATTCTCTAAACGGGGCGCTGACGGTCGGTACTCTGGATGGTGCCAATATCGAGATCATGGAGGAGGTAGGGCGCGACAACATCTTCATTTTCGGCCTGACCGCTCCGGAGGTCTCCGGACTGAAAAAAGCGGGCTATCAGCCGTATAATTACTATTTCGGCAATCCGGAGCTGAAGCAGGCGATCGACATGATCGGCAACGGCAGCTTTTCGGCAGAAGACCCCCATCTCTTCAAGCCGATCGTCGACACGCTGCTGGGGCTCGATCATTACCTGCTGCTGGCTGACTACTCATCCTATGTCGCCTGCCAGGACGAGGTAGACAAGCTGTACCTGCAGCCGCACGAATGGGCGCGCACCTCAATTCTCAACACCGCCGCCATGGGCAAGTTTTCCAGCGACCGCACCATCGCCGAATACGCCCGTGACATATGGGATATCAAACCGGAAACGGTCAGCCGCCACAGCCGGCGAGACCTTCACTAGGAACGCCTTGTTATGACTATGAATACGCCCGGTCTCTGGGAGCAGGACTCAGGGGCATATACCCAGCCGGAAATTTCCCCGCACGCGCCGCTTGCCGAACGGATGCGGCCCCGCACTGTTGCCGAATTCTCCGGACAGGAGCATCTGGTCGGGGAAGGGCGCATCCTGCGGCGCATGATTGAAACCGATTCCCTCGCGTCGCTGATACTCTGGGGCCCCCCCGGTTGCGGCAAGACGACGCTGGCCCACATCATCGCCGCCGAAACAAAATCGCATTTCATCTTCTTTTCCGCGATCCTCTCGGGGGTTAAGGAGATCCGCGATACGTTCCGTGAAGCCGAGCGCTATGCGGCCCGCGGCATCCGCACGATTCTGTTCATCGACGAGATCCACCGCTTTAATAAATCCCAGCAGGACGCGTTCCTCCCCTAC
>JBAVTM010000464.1:0-4208 GCA_049696195.1 Desulfuromonadaceae bacterium
ATGGCAGGGAGCAGATTATTTTCATGGGTTGCTACGGCATCGGTATCGGTCGTACCGTTGCGGCGGCGATTGAGCAGAACCATGACGAAAACGGCATCATTTTCCCCATTCCGATCGCTCCTTTCCACTGTTCGGTCGTAGCCGTCAACACCAAGGACTCCGGCGTCATGGCCGCTGCCGAAGAGATATATTTCTGTCTCGAAAAACTCGGGGTCGAGGTGCTTTTCGATGATCGCGACGAACGCCCGGGTGTCAAGTTCAAAGACAACGATCTGATCGGAATTCCGATCCGGATCGTTGTCGGCAGCAAAGGGTTGGCCGAAGGGAAGGTAGAGATGAAGATCCGCTCGACCGGCGAAACCCTGTCTCTTTCTCTGGAGGAAGTGGCGGCTACCGTAAAACAGTTGATAGATACAGCATTGGCACCCGCAGAATAACCAACAACGCCGGAGCGAGGGTTTTTTACATGCAGTCAAGCCAGATTTGGGACTCCCCGTTCGAATGTATGCCTCGTGAAGAGCTTGAACAGCTTCAACTGGAGCGTCTTCAGGCAACATTGAATCGCGCCTACAAAAATGTACCCTGTTATCGTACCAAGTTTAATGAACTCGGCATCGTTCCGGAGGATGTTGCATCATTGTCCGATCTGTCGAAGCTCCCCTTTACGACCAAGGAAGACCTGCGGCTCAATTACCCCTACGGTATGTTTGCGGTGCCGCTCCGCGAAGTTGTCAGAATCCATTCTTCATCAGGAACCACCGGAAAGCCGACCGTTGTCGGGTACACAAAAAATGATCTCAAAATGTGGTCCAATCTGGTGGCGCGTTTCATGACGGCGGCTGGTGTCACCCACGATGATGTCGTGCAGATAGCATTCGGGTACGGCATGTTTACCGGGGCATTCGGTCTGCATTACGGTTCGGAGACGATTGGGGCGGCCGTTATTCCGATGAGCGGGGGGAACAGCGACAAGCAGATCATGATCATGCAGGATTACAAGTCCACCGCGCTTGTCTGTACCCCGAGCTATGCCGTAACGCTTGCGGATCTGATGGAAAAAAAGGGTATAGACCCCCAGACGCTCTCTCTCAAGGTCGGTCTTTTTGGTGGTGAACCCTGGTCCGAAGCGATGCGTGCCGAAATTGAAGCACGCCTTATGATCAGCGCCACCGATAATTATGGTCTTTCCGAGGTAATTGGTCCGGGTGTTGCGGGTGAATGCCGGTACAAGAACGGTATGCATATCGCAGAGGATGCGTTCATCGCCGAGATAATCGATCCGGAAACCTGCCAGGTGCTCCCCCCGGGGAGTGTCGGAGAACTGGTGCTGACGACGATCAGCAAGGAAGCCCTCCCGATGATCCGCTATCGGACGAGGGATATCACGTCTCTCGATCATACCCTCTGCGCATGTGGTCGAACCATGGTCAGGATGAAGAAAACCATGGGTCGGTCCGATGACATGCTGATTATCAAGGGAGTTAACGTTTTTCCCTCTCAAATAGAGGAGGTGCTGGTTGCGATAGAAGGGTGCGAACCGCACTATCAGCTGGTTGTCGATCGTAAAGGTGCATTGGATGTGCTGGAGGTCTGTATCGAAGTGAGGGAGAACATTTTCTTCGACGAAATGAAAAAACAGCGCGCCTTCCTTGATATGGTCGGGAAAAAGATTGACTCTGTCCTCGGTGTCGGCGTTACAGTGAAGCTGGTAGAACCGAACAGTATTCCGCGTCATGAGGGGAAGGCCCAGAGAGTCATCGATAAACGGGTGGCTTGACAGCCGCCATTTCCCCCATTCCCATGTAAAGCCGCTCACCGGCAGTGATGCTGATGAGCGGCTTTTTTTTTCTGAATATTTTAAACCAATCGTTTATACTGGAACGAAATAACCCGCAGCAAAAAGAAGGAAAACAATGACTACCAGAATACTATCGGCAGGCGACATTATCGAGGCCCGTTGCACCAAGTGTCGCGAGGTGCTGAATCACAGAATCGTTGCGATGGTGGAGGGCAAAGTCGTCAGGGTCGAATGCAACACCTGCCTTGGCGTGCACAACTACCATGCACCTCCGACAACAAAAGAGGCCAAAGCCCCCAAAAAAGCGGCAGCAAGCAAGCCCCGCTCGACCACTGCTGTTCCGCGTGCATCCAGGAAGGATCCGGTTGAGGCCGAACGTGAAGAGTGGGCATCGCTTCAGCCGACGTTCGACCTTGGAAAAGCGCTCCCCTACGACATGAATGGCAGGTTTCTGGCCAAGCGGCTCGTACTTCATCCGGTATTCGGCCTTGGTCTCGTAAAAGTCGTCACTGTACCTAACAAGATGCAGGTACTCTTTAAAGACGGGATCAAACTGCTCCGTTGCCTGTACCTGTAAAAAAACAATTTTACCTTGATTTATCCGGCGGTTTGCATTACTAAATTATTTCTCGTTACTGTATACAGTACGGCGATCTGTGTCACATATCGACCACCCACCATCTAGTCCTGGCCCTGATCAACAGGATAAGTGCGTTAACGAAATTATTCCCTGCAAAATACCGCAGGAAATAATTTCTAACTTACTAAAAAGGAGAGTACCGATGTCTGTCAAACCGTTTGTTTATCAGGATCCGTTCCCGCTTGCGAAAGATGAGACGAAATACCGCAAAATTGAAGGATCGGAAAAATATGTAACGGTCGAGAAGTTTGCCGACACAGATGTCGTGAGGGTTTGCCCTGAGGCGCTCTCTATTCTTGCCAACGAAGCGATGCGGGATGTTTCCTTTCTGCTTCGTCCTGCCCACAACGAACAGGTTGCCAAAATTCTTGGCGATCCGGAAGCATCGATGAACGACAAGGGGGTTGCCCTGGCCTTTTTGCGCAACGCCGAAATCGCCGCCGGTTTTGATCTGCCGGTCTGCCAGGATACCGGCACCGCGACGGTAGCAGCCAAGAAGGGGCAGCAGATCTGGACCGGTGTCAAGGACGAAGAGTGGCTTTCCAAAGGGATCCACAAGACCTACACGGAGGAGAACCTCCGCTATTCGCAGACCGTGGCGCTCGATATGTACGAAGAGATAAACACCGGCACCAACCTGCCGGCCCAGATCGACATCCTTGCCACCGATGGTGATTACTACAAATTTGTTTTCATGGCCAAAGGGGGCGGTTCCGCCAACAAGACCATGCTGTATCAGGAAACAAAAGCGCTCCTGACGCCGGACAAACTATTCACATACCTGGTCGAGAAGATGAAATATCTCGGCACGGCCGCCTGTCCCCCCTATCACATCGCCTTCGTTATCGGCGGCACCTCCGCCGATGCCTGCATGAAAACGGTCAAGCTGGCAACCGCCAAGGAGCTCGACGGACTGCCGACAGCGGGCAATGCCCATGGCCAGGCATTCCGTGATGTCGAGCTGGAGAACCGGCTGCTGGAAGCCGCCCAGAAGCTCGGTATCGGCGCCCAGTTCGGTGGTAAATATTTCGCCCACGATGTGCGGGTAATCCGCCTTCCCCGGCATGGCGCTTCCTGCCCTGTCGGCATGGCGGTTTCCTGTTCCGCAGACCGCAACATCAAGGCCAAGATCACCAAGGACGGCCTGTTCGTGGAGGAGATGGACCGCAATCCGGGTCGTCTGATCCCAGAGCAGTATCGCGGCAAACATGAGCACGGCGTCAAGATCGATCTGAACAAGCCGATGAAGGAGATTCTGGCCGAGCTGAGCAAATATCCGGTTTCCACACCGCTGCTGCTTTCGGGCACCATCGTGGTCGGCCGCGACATCGCCCATGCCAAGTTCAAGGAGATCATGGACAGCGGCAAACCGCTTCCCGAATACCTGCTCAATCATCCGATCTACTACGCCGGCCCGGCCAAGACCCCGCCAGGCAAGCCTTCAGGCTCCTTCGGCCCCACGACCGCCGGCCGGATGGATTCATACGTCGATGAGCTCCAGTCCAAGGGTGGCTCACTGATCATGATCGCCAAGGGGAACCGCAGCCAGCAGGTGACGGACGCCTGCAAGAAATACGGCGGCTTCTACCTGGGTTCAATCGGCGGTCCTGCCGCAGTTCTGGCCGAAGAGAACATCAAGAAGGTCGAATGCATCGACTTTCCGGAACTGGGGATGGAAGCGGTCTGGAAGATCGAGGTTGAGAACTTCCCGGCCTTTATTCTGGTTGATGACAAAGGAACTGATTTTTTCAAACAGCTCGGATTGTAAGA
>JBAVTM010000465.1:0-3430 GCA_049696195.1 Desulfuromonadaceae bacterium
GGTGCCGGTGATGGTTTTGCTGGTGGTATTGATCGGCGCAGTGGCCGGGTCGATCCCTGGAGCCAAAGGAGGGGTGCTGTCGAGAACAACCGACAGCATAACAGGGAGGCTTTTAAAATTCTGGCCATTCAGGGCAGTGATGGTCAGGTTGTTAGTTCCCGGCAATAGAGTGTAGGGGGCCTGCCAGTTGGTAGTTGCGTCGAGCGGCACGAGGGTGTTGCCATTCACCACGATGGCTGTGTTGGCGGACTTGGTGCCGCTGAGGGTGATGGTCGGTGTAGCGGTCGACGAGGGGACAGGATTAACCGTCGGGGTGTTGACCACATAATTGCGGTATTGGCTTTGAATATCAGTGGCCGATAAGGCGCGGTTGTAAATGGAGGCTTCATCGATGAGGCCATGGAAAAACTCTCCATCAACAGAAAAAGGTTGTCTTTGGAGAGCACCTATAGCTAGGTTTATATTAGTGTCAGTATTTAATAGCGATCCGGTATCTTTAGTCGCTGCCAATACTCCATTTATATAGAGCTTAATCGAAGTTCCTTCTCTAACACCAACTACATGATACCATTGTCCAACCTCTAATCCGGATCCCTCAACCACATATCCGGTACCAATTCCAAAAACCATGAATTTAGCTTTATTAAGCCCTCCTTCGTTAATTATTCTCAAACCGAATCCAGCATTGGGAGGTGTTCCATTTGCAGTCAATCCTTTATTGAGTATCTTTGATCCGGCCCCAGTCACGAATTCTGCGACATTTATCCATGCTGCAATCGTAAAATTGTTGCTGCCCATATTGAGAACATTGCCAAAAGACGCATAGTCATTAACCCCATCAAAACTCCCAGCCTCAATTCCTATCTTTGCATTTGTACTGAACGTGGCTCCGTTATACGGTGTACCACTGTTTCCCATCACCGATGCATCCTTCCAATCCCCGTCCATGTGCCACAGACCAACCAACCCGGTCTTGTTGATCTTGATCTCCTGAGATTTTGCCGGGGTTTCCAGATTGCCGGCGTTATCCGTGGAGCGGAAATAGACGTACTGTTTCCCCTCCTTATCGAGAACCAACGGAGCAGAATAGGTCTGCCATGTCACGTTGTCGAGACTGTACTCGGTCTTTGCCACTCCCGATCCATCAGTACCATCTGCGGCCACAAGGGTCACGGTTACGGATGTCGTGTACCAGCCATCGTTTCCCTTTGTACCCGTAAGGGTAGCTGACGTGGTCGGTTGCGTAGTGTCGAATGCCGCCAGGGCCGTGACCGGCACCACAGTAACCGCCAGCAGCATCAAGATGCCCACCATCAGACTACGTAGAGTGTTCATGGTTGCTACCTCCCGTATGTTGATTTTCGTCGAAACAAAATATTTAAATCTCGCCCACCCTCCGTCTTAGAAGGGGAGGGTAAAACTCGAAAACTAAAAAAGCCTACCCCGAAAAAGGGCAGGCTTTGGCACGACGAAGATAAAATCATCCTGCAAAGTCACTTCGACAGCTCCTCTAACCAGCTTGCGCTGGATGGTGGCTCTGTGCCGCACGGTTACCCGTGCTTTACCCTTTCGGCGACTTGCCCGATTCTCTCAGGCCATGCGGCAACATTCCGCTGCATGACCGAAATCGAACCGAACTTGAATTTTTAAAAGAACTGACCCTGAAAACACGTACTCTTGCTTAATATTCAACGAAAGCAGGCGTCAATGTCACAGAGCATCTTCGTTTATCAAATAAAATATTGAACAACCAATAAAAAAGGAGCACTCCCATCTTCCGAAGATGAGAGCGCTCCTTGTGTCGGTACAATACCGGGTGCCTGGATGCGAATCCATCTCTTCGGCAACCCGGCTATCCTTTTAGGTCAGGACCCGTAGCTTTGCGTCACCAGATTACTCTGGTTTTGCCCGTTCGGAGAACGTTTTTTCAATTGTCAATTTCAGTTTTAACATACACCCAAAGAATAGCAACTTTTTTTTTGGGTGCTGAACAGAATTTCCGTGCTGTACTTTTATCCGGATATTGTCTGACTTTGAAATGGCGATGGTCGGGACCTTTTCGAGGTCGCCGTACGGCAGCCTTACCTAACGTCTGGCGTTCATCGAACGTTTTACATTGAACCACTAGTATCGCGCTTGCTACTTGTTTTTCTTCAAGGGATTCTGCTGTTTCCAGAAAATGCCAAGCACTTCCCGTTCCGAAGTGCTTAGGGATGCTCCCTTGCCTTCCATCACCTTTTGAATCTTCGTCATATCCTTATGGGCCCCAAGGGCAGCATCGATAACCTGAACACCGTGGCATTTGGTGCATTTCGCTTCCAGAATGGCACGAGCCGTCCGCGAATCCGTCTGTTTCGCGGGTTGCGGTGCACCCCACGCGCCTGTAGCGCAGAGCAGCATACTGCCGATAAAAATATGATTAGCTTTCATGTCAACTCCTTGATGGGAAAAATTTAGATCTTTTCGTTTCGAACCCAGCTGCCGCTCTTTATTCTGATTGGCGGAAGTATACATTTGCGTTTCCAAAATTGCAAGAAGGGTCCCCCGACAACCGCCCTTCCCCGGCACTACTTCAATTTCCTCTCCAAGCAGAAATCAGAAAAGGGGCCGATTGGCGGCAATGTAACGGTCGGCACATGCGTTGCCGAACACCGCACAAATGAACGGTATGCAATAAACTTCCAGAGAGGTGTTGCGCCGCGCCGGTCGAAAATGCTACATTGTGGAGCCCTCTTCACGCTGCCCTGAAGATCAGGGAATGCGGGGTCATATCAAATTTGTGAGGTTTAAGAATGACGATGAAACACTTTGGGCCGACCAAACTCGACGCAACGCTCATCCCGAAAATAGCTCGACAGTGGGGAACGCCAGTATATCTGCATGATCAGGAATACATAGAAAACAGCTGTGAACAGTTGCTGAACATGCCGAATGCGTACGGCCTGCATGTACGATACGCCATGAAGGCAAACTCGGATCGTACCGTACTGCGTGTCGTCACCAATAAAGGACTGGATCTGGATTGCTCGTCACTTGATGAAGCGGCCCGTGCTTTTGCCGCCGGGGTGCCGTATGCCCGGATGATGCTGACGACCCAGGAAGTTCCGTCCGGTGATGAGCGCGCAGAACTGGAGGAGATGATCAAAGCAGGCCTCAAGTACAACGTCTGCTCCATGACGCAGTTTCAACTGATTGCCGACTTTGCCAGAAACAACAACATAGACCTGTCCATGAGGGTCCATCCGGGAGCCGCCGGCGGCGGCGAAAGCGCCACCCGCGATACCGGCAGCGAATACTCCTGCTTCGGCGTACACCTGAACGATGTCCCCACGGTAAAAGCCATGGCTGACAAACTGGGGCTGCGCTTTACCCAGGTTCACGTCCATATCGGCTCAGGGGGCGACCCGGAAAAATGGCGCCAGAACATCGA
>JBAVTM010000466.1:0-1580 GCA_049696195.1 Desulfuromonadaceae bacterium
CGCGGTGCCCGTGTGCAGAATGTCGTTTCCGAGCTGCGGGGAGAGAAAATCGATATTATCCCCTGGTCTGAAGATATCGCCCGCTTCGCCTGCAACGCCCTCTCGCCGGCACAGGTTTCCAAGGTGTTTGTGGACGAGGAAAAACGCGCCCTCGAAATCATTGTCGCTGATGACCAGCTCTCTCTCGCCATTGGCAAGCGCGGCCAGAACGTCAGCCTGGCGGCCCGTCTGACCGGATGCCGCATTGATATCAAGAGCGAATCGAAAGTTCTGGAGTCGGAACGGCAGGAGTTTTCATCGTTTGACGGCACCGATGCAGATGAAGCTGATGAAAATGTTGAAGCCGATGAAGCTGTCGAAGCCGTTGAAGCCGTTGAAGCGCCCGTTCAGGAGCAGGATGCAGCTGCCGCCGACGCCGACGCCGAGAAATAAGGAACGTGGTCCCTAAAGGGAATGCAGAAGTTCCGCAGCGGAGTTGTCTCGGCTGCAGAACGAGCAGGGACAAGGGCCTTCTGCTCCGGTTTGTCCTGACTCCGGAGACGGAAATCCTGCCGGATCTGGAGAATCGGCTTCCCGGCCGCGGGGCATATACCTGCATCGATAAACGCTGTCTTGCCGCTGCGATTGAGCAACGGCAGTTTAAACGCTCTTTCAAGCATGACGTGACCGTTATGCCGGCAGAACAGATGGTTGAGCATGTCCGTCAGCAATTACATAGCCGCATAATCGGGTTGATTGGATTGGCCAACAAGGCTGGTTTGATAACCGGAGGCGGTTCCATGGTAATCGAGGCGCTCAAGGGCAAGAAAAAACCGGGTCTCGTCATCGTTGCAACGGATGTTTCGGAGGCGATTGGCGGTAAAATAATATATTCTTCGACAGTACACGGTGTGCCGCATCGGACTGCCGTAACAAAAGATGATTTCGGAGCTATTTTGGGTAAGGCGCCAAGAAGCGCGATTGCCGTAGCATCAGGCGGCTTTGTTGCGCAATTGGTTAAGGCTATTGACAGATACAGAAACTTCCTGGGGGAGGTATAAAAGGATATGGGTAAAATCAGTGTAGGTAGTTTGGCAAAAACGTTGGGCATAGAGCCTAAGGATGCTATCGCCAGACTTAAGGAAATTGGTGTCGACGCAAAAACGGCAACATCGCAGGTTGATGAGGGTGTCGTTGCGCGCTTGACAGCCCCCCAGCCTAAAGATACCAGTACCGACGAGGTCAGGGTAGCGTCAAATATCATCCGGCGTCGCGCCAAAGTGGCTCCCGTAGTCGAAGGTGCCGAAGCAGCCGTTGTCGAAGAGGCGTCGCCTGCTAAGCCGCCCGTGACCGCGCCTCCGGCAGCGGTACCGTCTGTTGAGGCGCCTGTTGCGGCAGCTGTTCGGGTCGAGGAAGAGCCAAAAGAGGCCGCCGCCGTTGCAGCCCCTGTTCCTGTTGAGCCGCCAGCCGCGGTAAAACCCGTGGAAGCGGTAAAAGCGGGACCGAATCAGGCAAGAATCCTCGGCATGATGGAAATCCCCGGTGTTACAAATCGTCCTACCAGGGTTGTAACCAAGGATACTCCCGTTACGCCGCGAACC
>JBAVTM010000467.1:0-20271 GCA_049696195.1 Desulfuromonadaceae bacterium
GGTTGTCGATCGTCAGCTCTAGTCGGGCGAGAAGTGTGCGTGTCGCACAATCCTGCGAAAAACCCTTCAATTTTACCCCGTCTTTTTCCGTTGTGACCATGAAGTCTGCTCCGCTTGCCCGCACCGCTTCAGCTATCTCATCGCAGCGTTCCCGGTTGTATACGACATGATCCGGGAACGAGAGGGTCTGTACCAGATTCAGCCCCTGCCTGCGAAGCTCCGCAAAAAAAGAGTCAGGATCGGCGATGCCGGCAAAGGCGAGCACGGTATGGCCGAGACAGTGGGAAAAAGGAACCGGCGAATGGCCACCGAGCGGGAGCAGGTCGGCGATAGTGTGGCTGGACAGACAGCCGGGAATTCCTCCCATGTCTCTGTGTATGCTCGCACTTTCGGGCGCTCGAGTGAAAATCACCAGGTCTGCCCGCTTGGCTGCAGCCGGAGGCTCGCGCAAAATGCCGGCCGGCAATGTCCAGCCGTTGCCGAATGGTTGGGAAAAGTCCAGCAGCAGAATATTCAGGTCACGATGCAGGCGCAGGTGCTGGAATCCGTCGTCCAGCAGGAATATGTCCGGTGCAAGCTGCTGCATGGCGGTCTTACCGGCGGCATACCGGTCTGTGCCGATCACGACCATAAGTCCCGGCACGGTCGATGCCAGCAGATACGGCTCATCTCCGCACTCCCCGGCGCTCAGCATGATCGTGGCACCGTCACTGACCACGCAGGTCTGTCCTTCCAGGGAACCGCCGTACCCGCGGGAAAGTACGGCCACCTTGTACCCCTGTGCCAGAAGAAGCCGGGCAATATAGGCGGATACCGGCGTTTTCCCGGTTCCTCCGACGGTCACGTTACCGATTGAAATCACCGGTCGGGGGAGTCGCTGCGTTTTCAGAATTCCACGTTGGTACAGCCGCGCCCTCAATTGCTGGCCCAACGCGTACAGCAATGCCCACGGCGTCAGCAGCAGCAGCGCGAGTGTGTCAAACATGCCGGTACGTCCGCCGGTGGCAAGCCCCCTCCAGTATGTATGATACGATGCGTTCATAAGTATCCGGTTATGACTTCCATGTGACGCTCCGTCGCTCCACCGTTATCCCGCATCATCTTCAGGCCGTTCTGGCCCAGGACTCCACGCAGTTCAGCACTCGTAATCAAGGCCCGCCATGACACCACCAACTCTTCAGGAGTATGTATCTGGATACCGGCACCGTACCGCAGAACCAGTGCCTCGATCTCCCGGAAATTGGCCATATGAGGACCAAACACAGTCGGCACTCCCACTGACGCCGGTTCCAGGAGGTTATGCCCGCCGAGCGGAACCAGGCTGCCGCCGACAAACGCAATATCAGCCAGCGCATACAGATTCATCATCTCGCCGACCGTATCTACCAGCAACACCTCTCCAGATTGCAGCAGAAGGTCATCGGAGAGGGCCGTGCGTCTGCGGTAGCGGACTCCGGAGTCCTCAAGCAATTCGGCTATTTCCCCCGTACGCTCCGGGTGCCGAGGCACAAGAACGAGGAACAGATTGCCGACCTCTGCAGACAGCTCCTTATACGCCGAAATGATATACCGCTCTTCGCCGTCGCGGGTGCTTCCGGCCGTCAGTACGCAGCTCTCCTTGGGGATTGAATACTGGGCCCGCAACCGCTCCCGTTCGTCTCCGCTCACCTGATGTGAGGGAATGTCGTTTTTGAGGTTGCCGGTGACTATGGTCGTTTCCGGATCTGCGCCGATAGCGGCGATGCGCAGGCGACCGACTTCCGACTGCATGCAGACCGCCGAAAAACAACGCAGGGCGGGGCGGAAAAACCAGCTGAATTGCAGATACCGCCGGAATGAACGGTCCGAGATGCGACCGTTGGCGAGAAGAAGCGGAATATTCGTTCTGACGGCTTCATGACAGAAGTTGGGCCAGATTTCTGTTTCCATGATGATGATGATGCGCGGTTTGACAGCGCATAGCATGGCACGCACCGAAGGGAGAAAATCAAAGGGGAAGTAGAGGCAGAGGTCAATTTCGGCGAAACCCCCGGCGGTCGATTTCCCGGTTTCAGTCGTATTCGACACAACAATGGCATGGCCCGGGTAGCGACTGCGGAGAGCTTTGAGAAGGGGTCTTGCGGCGATTACTTCACCAACCGAAACGGCGTGGAGCCAGATAACAGGACGCCCCGAGATTTTTGCCAGCCGGTTCTGCGGAACAAAACCGAACCGTTCGGCGATAGCCAATGGCCATCCGAGTCTGACGGATCGGAAGATGTTGAACAGGAACAGCGGAACCAGCAGAAATATGGAGAGTATGTTGTAGGCGAGAAAGAACATTGGTTCGGCTATTCTGCTGCCGAAGGCGCTTTGTCCCGGTGGAGGCGCAGCAGGTAATAGAGCGCAACCGCCGTCAGGTGAACCATTCCCCACGCCCAGAGAGTGTCGCTCAGGAAGTGTCCCCCCTGGGCAATTCGTGCAGCACTCATCATCAAGCCAAAAACGAGCCCCCCGATAAGCCATAGACGGGCAATTTTCTGGTTCTTGCGGCGATATATGAAAAAAGGAGCCGTCAGGTAAAACGCTGCGGAAGAGTGCCCTGAAGGGAACGAACGCCCGTTGTGGGCAATCCCCTTCTGCCAGGGGTGCAGGAATTCTTTTGTGCCGCCAAACTGGAGAACTTCGCGTGGTCGCGGGCGCCCCCAGTACTCTTTGAAAACGGAGTTGACCACCAGCCCCGGCCCCAGTCCCAGCAGGATCACCAGGAAAAGCCCCGGTCGAATCCAGTGGCGTCTATTCTGAGATAGAAACCCGAGAAAGGCGGCGAACAGTCCGCATAATCCCACGAAAATCGCCGGGATGCGACCAACTTTATACAGCAAAGACCACGGTTGCAGATCTCCGACCGGCCATTGATCACCGATGCAGAAGAGCGCCGACAGTTTAAGATCGGCACCGGTGGCAGCAATCACGATGGTAGCCAGCACGAGAAAAATGACAGGAAGGGCAAAATCGTGAGTTTTAGTTGTCATACCGGTTCTCCGGCCCGTTTCCAGCGGCGATGCACCCAGTACCAGTCTGCCGGATGGGCGCAGACGAAATCTTCAAGATAATTGGACAATGCCTGAATATCCTGAAGGATGCCCTCTTCGGTGCGGTCACCGCACAGTCTGTACTCCGGGTGGTACGTAAGTACATGATGGTCGCTGTCCCGGAAGCCAAATACAGGGACAATCGGCACTCCTGTTTTATGAGAAAATATGACGGGGGCCTTGTTTGCCCAGGCTTTCCTGCCAAGGAATGTAATCAGGGCGCCGTTGTCCTCAAATACCGCCTGATCGACCAGCATGCCGATGACACCTTTGCTTTTAATAACGGCAAGGATCGGCCTCGTTGCTGCTTTGGTGTATATGACCTTGTTGCCGTAGCCCATCCTCATCTTTTCGATGATAGTATTGAGATATGGATTGTTCTGTTTCCGGGCAATTGCCCATACATTCTCATTCAGGTGTCGCTTGAAGGAAAGCGAAATCAGTTCCCAGTTGCCGCAATGGCCGCTCACGCAGAGCACGCCCTTTCCCTTCCCTTTGGCATGTTGAAAGTTTTCCAGTCCATGTACTACCATCGAATCGATCAGATCATTGCCTTTGCCATGATACAGTCGGCACACTTCAACGATCGAAATCCCAAGATTCATGAATGTTGCCAGGGCAATCTCCTCGGCGGTTTCAAAAGTACCTGTCCAGGAGGGGTGGCGCTTCATGTAGGGGAGCGCCTGCCTGATGTTGTCGATCGCAATCGATCTGCGTTTGTGGAGAATATTGTACAGAAATGCGCCGATGTTTTTGCCGATGCGGTCGGATTGCGAACGGGGGAGGGCAGCAACGAACAGGGTAAACAGGTAGAAAAAAACAGCCTGCATCAGCCAGATTATATTATTCATTGCCTTGATCCGAGGTTATTGGCTTCTGTATCGCCGCGCCGTCCGCATAACGTAAGAGCGAGTCGGGCGACGAGTGACGAAGCCCCCCCGCGTCCCAGTTTTGCGCGCACTTCACCGAGTTTGCGTACAATTGGTGCCCTGTAGGTCTGGTCTATGAGCAACTTCCCGACCTCGGCGGCAATCGCCGCAGGGTTGGCCTGGTCCTGGATCAGTTCCTGGACAACGGTTTCACCAGCGACAATATTGCAGAGGCCGATGTTGGGAACCTTTACCAGGTGTTTGGCAAGCTGATAGGTGAGCGGCGAGAGTTTATAGATGATCACCATCGGTGTTCCCACCAAGGCAATTTCAAGGGTTACCGTACCGGAAACGGAGATAACGGCGTCGCACGCACGGATCATGTCATGGATCCGCTCGCGGGTTATGGTGACGTCAAGACCTGCCGCAGACAGCAGCGGCACGATATCGTCACTATTCAGCGTGGATGCGAGCGGGAGGATAAACTGAATATCCGGAAAACGCTCTTTCAGCTTGGCGGCGGCCGCGATGATTACCGGCAGGAGCCGCTCTGTCTCGTTGCGGCGGCTGCCGGGAAAGAGACCGACAATATTGCGTGACGGATCGAGACCAAAGCTGGTCGCGGCGGCTGAGCGATCAAGGGTAACGTTGACCAGGTCAAGCATCGGGTGTCCCACAAAGGTGACCGGCACCCCCGCCTGCTGGTAAAAGGGCGCTTCAAAGGGGAGTATGACGGCCATATGATCAACGAGCCGGGCGATCTTTTTGACCCGTCCCTGTCTCCAGGCCCAGATCTGCGGGCTGATGTAGTACAGCACTTTCACGCCGGCCTTTCTGGCAACCTTGGCCAGGCGCAGATTGAAGCCGGGATAGTCGATCAGTATCAGCAACTCGGGAGGATCGTTCAGGAGAATCTGCTTCAACCTATTGAAGGCCGAAGAAATCACGTCGAAGTGCTTGATGACCTCCACGAATCCAACAACCGCCATGACGCTTGAATCTACGAGCGTTTCAACCCCCGACTCACGCATCCGGGCTCCGCCGATGCCGAAAAAATGCAGATCAGGGGCGAGCTTCAGGGCTTCGGTGATGAGGTCGGCGCCGTAGATGTCTCCGGAGGCTTCACCCGCCACGATCATGATGCGACGAGGGGTGTTATCCAACCAGCGCCCCTCGAATGGTCTGCGCCACCAGGCGAACCGATTCTTCAGGCATTTCCGGGTAGACCGGCAGCGACATACAGCGACTGGCCACATCTTCCGATACCGGAAGGGTCAGGCCTGCGTACGCCTCGGCAAAGACATCCTGTTTATGGAGCGGGATGGGATAGTAGACGGCCGATGAAATCTGCTTCTCAGACAGCTTTGCCATGATTGCATCGCGACGGTCCGTCAGGACGGTATACTGATGATACACGTGAACGCCTTTGCCATCTTCATACGGCACGGTAACGATGTCGCGGAGCAGTTCTGAGTACAGGTGGGCCACGCGGCGGCGTCCGCTGTTGAATTCGTCAATTTTCCGGAGTTTGACCCGCAGGATGGCGGCCTGAATGTCGTCAAGACGACTGTTGTAGCCGATTACGCTGTGGTGGTAGCGAACCCGGCTGCCATGGTTGCGCAGCACCTTGATCTGCTCCGCAAGCTCCTCTGTGTCACAGGTGACCAGTCCGCCGTCGCCGTAACAGCCAAGGTTCTTGCTGGGGAAAAAACTGAAGCAGCCGAACGCCCCGAGGGTTCCGGTCATTGCACCATCAGTCGCAGCGCCGAATGATTGTGCGCAATCCTCGATCAGGGTCAGCCGGTGTTTGAGGCAGAGCGCTCTGATCGGTGCCATGTCGGCCGGTTGCCCGAAGAGATGGACAGGGATAATCGCTTTGGTACGGGAGGTAATGGCCGCTTCAATCAGCGCAGGGTCAATATTGAATGTTTTTGGATCGATGTCGACAAAAACCGGCGTTGCCCCGGCGTAGCAGATCGCTTCAGCGGTGGCGATAAAGGTGAATGGGGTGGTGATAACCTCGTCACCCGGTTTGATTCCGGCCGCCAGGATGGCGAGCTGCAGTGCGTCGGTGCCCGAGGCGCAGGAAATGGCGTGTGTGGCACCCAGATATGCTGCGGTTTCCTGCTCGAAGGAGGTTACGTTCGGCCCCAGGATGAATTGAGTGCTTTCGATTGCATCGAGGACTGCCCGGTCAATCTCCGCTTTAAGGGTGTGATATTGGGTTTTCAGGTCAACCATCGGGATCATGAAGGGCTCCTGTCAAGACTGAGATTGATTATGAGCGCTGTTTCCAGTGCCATTCGGCCGTCACGGCCGCTTACTTCCGGTTCTTTCCCCTCGCGGATCGCGGTCAGGAACGACTCGATTTCGCTCCGCAGAGCATCGGCCTCGCCGAGTTCCCGTTCGTCAACCTTGATGTTGGGGATGCCCGGGAACAGTTCGCCGCTCCCCTTCTGGGCGACCAGCATCTTACGGTTCTGAAAGTCGAGGGTGATGTAGGCATTGCGCTGGAAGATACGCATCTTGCGCTCACTCTTCAGGCTGATGCGGCTGGCGGTGACGTTGGCCACGCAGCCGTTCTTGAAAAGAATACGGGCGTTGGCGATGTCTTCCTCGCCGGTGAAGACCGGTGCGCCGACGGCATCAACCCGCTCTACGGGCGATTTGACGATATGCTGGATGATTTCTATGTCGTGGATCATCAGGTCAAGAACCACGTTCACATCAGTACCGCGCGGTTTGAACGGGGCGATGCGGACCGACTCGATGAAGAGCGGTTCCTGAAGTACCCCGTCAAGCGCCTGCAGAACCGGGTTAAAGCGTTCCAGGTGTCCTACCTGAAAAACCACACTGTTCTTCTCCGCGAGCGCTATCAGTTCATCCGCCTCCTCAATGGTGACGGTAATCGGCTTTTCGATCAGCACATGTACGCCGGCTGCCAGAAAATCTCGCGCCACGGCATGATGGAACTGGGTGGGGACAACGACGCTGACCGCGTCAACCTGGCCGATCAGGTCGCGATGGTCGCTGAATGCGCGGGTTCCCAACGCGGCAGCGATTTCGGCCGCACGTGCAGGATCGTTATCCACGACTCCGACCAGATCGACATCCTTTATCGCTGCATATTTCTGGGCATGAAAATTTCCCAGATATCCCACTCCGATGACGGCGGTTCTAAGCGCGCTCATCCGCGGCAAATTCCACGCTTGGACTTTTCAATGAACGCCAGCAGGTAATCGACTTCCGGACAATCAGTAATCTCCCGCTTGATGCGGGAAATGGCATCCGGCATCTTCAGGCCGGCCATGAAGAGGGTTTTGTAGGCCTTTTTCAGGTTATTGATCGCATCGGCGGAGAATCCTCGCCGTTTGAGGCCGATCAGATTAAGGCCGCGCAGTTTGGTATCGCGCTTCCGTGCGGAGGTTGCTATCGCAAAGGGGAGGATATCCAGAGAGATCATTGTGCCGCCGCCAATCATCGAATTCATCCCGATGGAGGTGAACTGGTGAACCGCTACCAGGCCACCGAGGATGACGTTGTCCTCAATGGTGACGTGTCCCGCCAGGGTCGCCACATTTGCCATGACAACGCCGTTGCCGATGCGGCAGTCATGAGCCACGTGAGAATAGGCCATGAACATGTTGTTGTTGCCGATGACCGTTTCGGCGTGTCCGGTAACCGTGCCCCGGTGAATGGTGGCAAATTCGCGAATCATGTTGTTGTCGCCGATCCTGGTCCAGCACTCCTCTCCATGGTATTTGAGATCCTGCGGCGGAGCGCCGACCGATGACTGATGGAATATCCGGTTGTTTTCACCGATTTCCGTCCAGTCACCGATGACTGCATGAGCGCCGACGGTTGTCCCCTTGCCGATCGTGACATGCTTGCCGATGATGGCGTATGGTCCTACTTCTACGTCTGTGGCCAGGTTGGCTGTTGAATCAATTATCGCGGTGGGGTGAATCATGATGTCTCTCCTGTAAATATCCCTCCCCAAAAGGAGGGCGCAGAATGTTATTTCGGTGAGTCCGCAAACGTTGCCTTAAGGTCGGCCTCGGTTACCAGAGAGTCGCCAACATATGCTTTTCCGGCCACTCCCCAGATTCCTCGCCGGTTCATCGTCGTCGTAACCTCGATGCGCAACTGGTCGCCGGGGGATACCGGTTTCCGGAAGCGGGCATTGTCGATCGCCATAAAGTAGGTTACCTTGGCGCGGATTTCCTCATCGGAGGCCAGATACGCCATGATGCCGGCCACCTGGGCCATCGCCTCTATAATCAACACTCCCGGCATGACCGGGTGTCCAGGGAAATGCCCCTGAAAAAACGGCTCGTTGATGGAAACATTTTTCAGGCCAACGCAGCGTGTGCCATGGTCCACTTCAATGATCCGGTCGACCATCAGAAAGGGATAGCGATGCGGGAGTATTTTCATGATTTCGTTGATATCCAGTTGCATATTAACTCTCCTGACTGTTCTGTTTCAAAATCGTTTCAAGCTCTGCAACCCGTTTTTCAAGAGCTGAAACCGTTCTTTTTAACTCCGGTAGGCGGGGGACAACCATGGCAGATCTCAGCCATTCCTTGTGCGGCATGGTCGGTGTGCCGCTATAGGCGGCGTTGGCCGGCAGCGAACTTGGTACGCCGGACTGTGCGCCAACCAGTACATTGTCGCCGATAGTGAGATGCCCGGCAACGCCGACCTGGCCAGCCAGCGTGACGTGATTTCCGATCTTCGCGCTCCCTGAAATTCCGACCTGGGACACGATCATGCAATCTTCGCCGATCTGGCAGTTGTGGGCAATTTGTACCAGATTGTCCAGCTTCGTGCCCCGACTGATCCGGGTTACGTCGATAGCAGCGCGATCGATGCAGGTGTTTGCCCCGATCTCCACATCATCCTCCAGCACGACAATGCCGATCTGCGGAATGCGGTAGTAGCCGCTGCCATCGGGTGCGTATCCGAAGCCGTCAGATCCGACCACCGCCCCCGGTTGAATGACGCAGCGATTGCCGATGCGGCAGCGTTCACGGATAACGGCGTTAGCGTGGATGGTGCAATCATTGCCGATAATGGCGTTGTCGTAGATCACCGCGCCCGGATAGACGGTCGTGCGGCACCCGACGACGACATTCCTGCCGATGCAGGCCCCGGGATAAATGCTGACCCCCTCGCCAATGGTTGCCGTTTCGCTGACAATTGCTGCCGGCAGCACTCCCAGCGGTTCGTGAGGAGCGGTGTAGAACAGCGTCAGCAGTTTGGCAAAACCGAGATACGGGTTGGCAACTTCAATGGCGGTGCGTCCATAGCGTTCACCCCCTGGCGCCATCAGGACGGCACCGGCGGATGTCTCCGCCACTTTGGCGGCATACTTGGGGTTTGCAAGAAAGGTAAGTGCGTCAGGACCGGCGGTTTCAAGCGCTCCCAGTCCTGAAATCAAAGCAGTCCCGTCTCCCTGCACGACTCCGCCGAGATACTCGGCAAGCTCTGTAACTGTCCGTGACTGTGTCATAGCGCTATTTCTTCCGGTTCGAATTGAACAGCTTCAATACTTCTTCGGTCAGATCAGCCTTTTCATCGACGAACAGCATGCTTTCATTTTTGACAAAGATGAAAGTGTACCCCTTCTGACGACCATATTCCTGGATGACCTTCTCCATCCCTTCCAGAATTCTGCGGGTCAGCTCTTCATCCTTTCCCTGCAGTTCATCTTGGGCATCCTTGGTGAAGCGTTGAAAATCCTTCAGCTTGTTCTGATAATCCTTCTCTTTGGAGGTGCGAGCGGAATCGGAGAGCAGCATCCCCTGCTTTTCAAGCTCATCTTTTATCTTTTTGAGCTCTTCCTGTTTGACATTGATCTCGTCCTGATACTTCTTGACTTTGGCGGCCAGCTGCTCCTTGGCCTCTTTACCCGCCTCAGAACCGTTCAGCGCACGCTGCATGTCGATATAGCCGAGTTTAAGGTCAGCTGCGAAAACAGATGTTGACGCAATACATGCCGCTACGATACCTGCCAGAATAATGCGTTTCATGGATACTTCTCCTTTAAATGGTGTGGGCGGTCATGCCCTTATAAGCTGAGAATAGTGCTAGAACATGGTGCCGATAGAAAACTCGAGTCGGCCGCCTGCGCTGTCGATGAATTTACGCGGATTGATCGGGATACCATATTCAAGACGGAGCGGACCGATGGGGGAGGCCCAACGAATCCCACAGCCATAGCTTGTCAGCATGGTATCAAAAACGGCTGATTTGTCGTCGAAAGAGTTGCCGTAGTCGACAAAGACGACTCCTTTAAGGCCGACTTCGGAGAGCAGCGGAAACGTCAATTCGACATTGCCGATGATTTCCTTGTTGCCCCCGAGGTAGACAATGTTGCTTCTATCTGTCGGATTGGCAGGATTTGTCGGCGAGACGCTTCTGGACCGGTAACCGCGGAGTGAATAAATTCCGCCAAGATAAAACTTCTCATCGATCGGGACCGGCTGTCCGACCTCCCTGATATAGCCCAGAGTCAATTTTGTTGAAGCGATCAGTTTTTTGTAGAGAGGGTAAAAGAAGGTGTGATCCGTGATGAACCGGGCATATTTATTGTCACCCCCCAGGCCTGCATACTCCGCCGAAAATGAATTGATCATGCCGGTTGAGGGATCCATCCGGTAGTCGGTGTTGTTGTGAGTGATACTGCTGTATATGGAACTTGTGGTTGTCGTGCCGAGAGGGTAGGTGCCGGTGACATCAGTATCATGAAGCGCCAGATATGTGCTGCTCGGCTTGAAAATATCCTTGATCTCATACTTGTACATCAAAAAAGTACCGATATAATCGTTGATCGGATACCCCCCCTTGATGTCTCCACCGACGAGTCTGCGGGTATAATCGGTATAATCTCGCTCGGAACGGTAAACGTCACCCCCCAGCGTCCATTTGGTATCCATGAAATAGGGGTCGGTCAACCCAAGCGCATATGTTTGCGATTTTCCGCCGAGAGATGCGGAAAGGTTGGCCTTCAGCCCCAGTCCGAGAAAGTTGGCCTGCTGGACGGAACCCTGACCGATAAAACCGTCCAGAGAGCTGTAGCCACCGCCTATGCTGAAAGTGCCGGTCGGTTTCTCTTTGACATCGACATTTACATTAAGTTTATTGTTGGCGCTCCCTTTGGCTGTAGCGACGTTCGCTTCTTCGAAGAAGCCGAGGTTCATCAGATTCTGCTTGCTCCGCTTCAGGCCGGTCGCGCTGTACAACCCGCTTTCAGTAATGCGCATCTCACGGCGGATAACCTTGTCGCGCGTTTTGGGATTGCCGGTAATATTGATCCGCTCGATCGACACCAGTTCACCTTTCTCAAAATCAAAGGTTATGTCAACGCTCTTTTTTTCGTTGTCCAGGCGGGTCTGCGGATTGATCGTGGCAAAGGCATACCCCTTGTCTCCGTACACATCGGTTAGAACGCCGATGTCGGTGCGCAGGATGGAGCGGTTGAAGATCTCGCCCGGTTCGCTCTTCAGCTTTTTCCGCAGATCAGCTGCCGGATCGAGCAGATCCCCCTTGAACCCGATGGCGCCGATCCGGTATTGTTCCCCCTCGGTAATGCCGATATAGACATCCAGCGCGGTTTTTGTTTCATTCAGTTTTACGATCGGCTCGCCGACCTTGATATTGATATAGCCGTTGTTGAGGTAATGGTCGGAAATCAGCATGGCATCGTTTTTGAGCACCTCTTCCTTGTAGGTGCCGGCGCTGGTCAGCCAGGACATGAACCATTTCTCTTTGGTCTCCATGATCCCCTTCAGCTTGCTGCCGCTGAACGCCTTGTTGCCGTCAAGGTGGATCTCCTTGATAAGAACTTTTCCTCCCTCAACGACTTTAAGTATGACCGTCAGATCGCCTGATGAGCTGCTCTTTACCTCGGTCTGTACGTCTGCCAGGTAATATCCTTCATCGCCATACATTTTTTTGATCTTTGCAACACTTTTGGCCAGATCCTTCGCCGAAAAAACGGAATTCTGGCGAAATTCAAGCGCTTCCTTCAGTTTCTCCGTTGTAAGCTCCTTATTGCCCTCAAACGTGATTTCACGGACAATCGCCTTTTCCTGGACGGAATAAACCAGTACGACCCCTTTGTCCGACTCTTCTTTCAAAGCCTGAACATCCTGGAAATGGCCCAGTTTGTAGATTGCCCTGATATCCGCATCAGTTTTGTCGTTATAGAGGAGATCACCGGCATGCATCTTTATCACGTTTAGAATCGCCGCGGATTCGATACGACGGTTCCCCTGAATCCGGACTTCTACCAGTTTTTCACCTTCTGCGTAGGCGAGTGTCGTACAGCTAATCAATGCCAACAGCATGGTTGAGATGGCTTTTCTGAAACTGGGCACGCTTCCCCCGAATATCATGTAGTTTTTTCCACTCTGCCATCAAGCAGGTGAATGGTGGTTCCCATGGCCGCAGCCAGAAGCTCGTTGTGGGTAACGATTACGAGGGTCAATCCTTTTTTGATCTGCAGCTCCGTCAGCATTGTGTGTATGCCTGCACTGGTTTTCATGTCGAGGTTGCCGGTCGGCTCATCAGCCAGTAATAGTTCAGGTTCAAGTGCAAGCGCCCGGGCAATGGCCACCCGTTGCTGCTCACCGCCGGACAATTCTCCCGGTCGATGGGTCATGCGCTGCCCGAGCCCGACATCCTCTAATAGTGCTTCTGCCGCGTTACGCGCCTTGGGACGTGGCATCCCGCCGATTAAAGCCGGCATCATAACATTTTCAAGCGCCGTGAATTCGGGCAGAAGATGATGAAACTGAAACACAAAACCGATACTTCGATTTCTGAACGCCGCCAGCTGTCGGTCGTTCTTGTTGAAAATATTTTCACCGCGAAAAGAGACCGTTCCGGAAGTCGGGCGATCAAGGGCACCCAGAAGATGCAGGAGGGTGCTCTTGCCGGCTCCTGATGCGCCGATCAGAGCGGTAGTCGTGCCGGACTGCAGGTCAAGGTCGATCCCGCAGAGAACTTCGAGGCGGTTAGAACCGCTGCCGTAGGTTTTACAGAGGCCACGCACTTCCAGCAGATTATTCATAGCGGAGGGCCTCCGCCGGCAGCATCTTCGAAGCCTGCCATGCAGGATAGAGCGTGGCCAGAAAGGAGATCAACACGGCTGTGACCGAAATAAGCACAACGTCAGATGGCACCACCAGCGAAGGGAAGTGATCAAGATAGTAAATATCCTTGCTGAAAAAATTCTGACCGGTGATCTTCTGGATAACGTTGATGATCGGCTCCAGATTGAGCGCAATCAGCAGTCCGGATACGACACCGACCAGTGTGCCGATAACCCCGATTATCAACCCCTCAAGCACAAAAATTTTCATGATGCTGGTGGAGGTGGCACCCATTGACTTGAGAATCGCGATATCCCTGGTTTTTTCCATGACAACCATGAACAGTGTTGAGGCGATGCCAAAGGCGGCCACCAGCACGATCAGGGTCAGGATGATGAACATGACGATTTTTTCCGTCTTCAATGCAAACAGAATGTTCTTGTTCATCTGCATCCAGTCACGCGCATAGAAGTCTACCCCCATTTCGCGATTGATGCTGCGGGCCAGTTCATCGGTATGATACACGTCCTCAACCTTCAGCTGTATGCCGGTGACGGTGTCGCCCAGATCGAAAAAACGCTGCGCCTGGTCAAGACTGACATAAGCCAGGGTCGAGTCATATTCGAACATGCCGGTGTTGAAAATTCCGGTAACCTTGAACGGCTTCATGCGCGGCATCATGCCGAGCGGTGTGATGTTGCCCATCGGCGAGATGACGTTGACCTTGTCGCCGAGGAACAGGTTGAGATGCTTGGCCAGCTCTTTCCCGACCATCAGGCCGGGTGTACTGTCTGAACCCCGTCCCATTTCGGGATCAAGGCCTTCGATACTCCCCTCGACGACCGACCTGCTGAGGCGGGTAACCTGGCGGTCGGTGGCGACATCGATGCCGCGCAGAACAACGCCGGATACATTCTTGCCGGACGAGAGCATGACCTGATTGTAGATAAACGGCGTTGCCGCCTGGACGCCCTTGAACCTTTTCAGTTTTTCGATGACCGATTGATATTCCACCATTGGTGCACCGTTCCGGATGACGACGATATGGGCGTTCGTGCCCAGAATCTTTTCCTTCAGGTCGTTTTCAAAGCCGGTCATGACCGCAAGTACCACGATCAGCGCCATGACACCGAGCGAAACTCCGGCGGTGGAGATAAACGTGATGATCGAAATAAAGGTTGATTTGCGTTTGGCTTTCAGATAGCGCAAGCCGATAAAGAGTTCAAATGGCATCGGCTATTTGACTTCCTTGCGCAGCTGCGGGAACAGGATGACATCCCGGATCGACGGGGAGTCGGTCAGCAGCATTACCAGACGATCGATGCCGATCCCTTCACCTGCCGTGGGGGGGAGGCCATACTCCAGGGCGCGGACATAATCCTCATCCATATAGTGCGCTTCTTCGTCTCCCTTGTCCTTTTCGGCAACCTGAGCCAGAAAACGCTCTTTCTGGTCGACCGGATCATTCAGTTCGGAGAAGGCATTGGCGATTTCACGCCCGCCGATGATCAATTCGAAACGATCAACGATTTCAGGGTTATGGTCGTTTTTGCGCGACAACGGTGAAACCTCGGTGGGGTACGCGGTGATGAAGGTCGGCTGGATCAGCTTGTGTTCGGCCACTTCTTCGAATATTTCCATCAGGAGCTTGCCATAGCTGATTTCATCAGGGAGAGACAGGCCGATGCTGCGGGCGTATGACAGAGCCAGATCACGGTCGTCCAGCTGCTTCGCTTCTATGTCGCCATAATCCAGAATTGCATCCCGAACCGTCAATCGTTTCCAGGGGCGCTGGAAGCTGATATCAATCTCCTGGTTGGTGAAATCAAGGGTGCCGAGGAGTTCCTGGGCGATGTGGCAGAACAGCTCCTCGGTGAAATCCATCAGATCTTCATAGGTGGCATAGGCCTGATAGAATTCCATCATCGTAAATTCCGGGTTGTGGCGCACCGAAATACCTTCATTGCGGAAATTACGGTTGATCTCGAATACCCGCTCCAGGCCGCCGACGACAAGCCGCTTCAGGTACAGCTCCGGGGCAACACGGAGATACAGCTCCATGTCGAGGGTGTTGTGATGGGTGATAAATGGCCGTGCCGTTGCTCCACCCGGGATTTGATGCATCATCGGCGTCTCGACTTCGAGAAAATCACGGCCGGTCATGAAGGTGCGAATCAGGTTGACGATGCGGGAGCGTTTGAAGAATATTTCGCGAACTTCAGGATTTACGATCAGGTCAACATAGCGCTGACGGTAGCGGGTTTCAACATCGGTCAGTCCGTGAAACTTTTCCGGCAGCGGCAGAAGCGATTTGACCAACAGCCGTATGGAACGGACATGCAGGGACAGTTCACCGGTCTTGGTGCGGAACGGGTGCCCTTCGGCTCCGACGATATCACCGATGTCAAACGTATCGAATGCGGCGAACGCCTCCTCGCCGATCTCGTCTTTCTTTACATAGAGCTGAATGCGCCCTTTTCGATCCTGAAGCTGGATAAAAGCAGCTTTACCAAAAGATCTGCGCGCCAAGATGCGACCGGCTACGCTTATGCTGACATCAGCTGCGTCAAGCTGCTCTACGGCGCCGTATGTGGCGGTGATGTCAGCCGAAGTATGCTGAGGTTTGAAGTCATTTGGGTAGGGATTTATACCCGCTTCCCAGAGCGCATCAACCTTGCGGCGCCTTTGAAGCAGGAGTTCACTGAGTTCTTCCATGGGGGTGATTCAACCTTTCACGTCAATAATAATGTCTAGGAATCAAGCAAATAAAAATATAGTCAACCACCGCTCAGGTCAAGAAAAAAGGAATATTTCCGGAGCACGGGCAGACTCCGGATTACGGATTTTCGGGGCTCTTTTTAGCCCGCTTCGGCGCAGTTGCCCGTTTAGCCGGTTTGGGCTTTTCAACAGCCGCAACCGGGGGCGGTTCAGCGGCGATTGTTTCGACCACAACGGCCTTTTTGGCTGTTGTCCGCCGCGGTTTCTTTTGCAGCGGAGGCGGCTCGGTGACGGCAGCCGGCTCCGCCGCAGGTTCGGGAGGCGCGGGCTTTCCGGCAGCGTCCTCCGTCTTTTTCTTGCGTGGTGTCCTGGCTCGTTTCGGCTTGGCTTCAGCAGCAACAGTTTCAAGAGGTGTCACGACGGCAATGGGAGCCTCCGGTGCAACAGATTCAGAGGCAGGCGCAGCAGTAGCGCCCTCTTCCAGGGAGAGCTCATGACCCTTGTGAGACTTACTGCGACTGCGCCGCCGCTTCCGTTTCTTTGGCTTCAGGGATTGATCTGTCGTGTCGTCGCCCGTTTCCGAAGCGGCGTCGTCAGCCGATTCACCGGTTTCATCCGTCCGGGAGTCGGCGCCGTGATCCAACACTGCTTCACTCTGGTCGGGTGCAGACGCATCTTGAAGGGCATCACCGGCCGTTTTTTTCTTCTTCTTACGACGCTTCCGCTTTTTGCCCCCCTCGGCTGGAGCGGCCGCCTCGACCTTCAGGCTCTCATCCATAGCAATCTGTTGGGCGGGAGCGCTTCGAACGATCGGTTTGTGGGCTTCTTCCGCTTCGGCTTCGCTCATGAGGACGTCCTCAAGGTGCGGTTTCTCGCGTTTCACTGTTTCCAGCTCCAGCTGGTTGAGCAGGAAAGACGTTTTGCCCTTGACGGTCACTTCAATCTCATAATCGTTTTCAATCTGGGTCAGCTCACGTTTTTTACGGTTGAGCAGGTAGTAGGCAACTTCCAGCGGCAGTCCACCCCGCACTTCGGCGACCGTTCCCTTCGCGGCGGCAGCGTGAACCTTACGCAGGAAAGATACCGCCATGGCCTCAACAGATTTGACTTTGCCGCGCCCCTCACAGTGGGGACATTCCAGGTGGATCGCATCATTCAGGGTCTTGGCGATCCGCTGGCGCGACATCTCCATGATGCCGAACTGTGAAATACGCCCGACGTTGACCCGGGCCTTATCCATCTTGAGGGCGTTTTTGAGCGTCTTCTCAACTTCGCTGTTATGCTTGTTGTCGCGCATGTCGATGAAGTCGATCACGATAAGGCCGCCCAGGTCGCGCAGCCGCAGCTGCCTGGCGACCTCTTCTGCAGCCTCCATGTTGGCCTTGAAGGCGGTGTCTTCGATGCCCCTCTCTCCGCTTGATTTCCCCGAATTGACATCAATCGAGACCAGCGCCTCGGTCGGCTCGATGATAATCGACCCCCCGGACGGGAGTGGCACACGTTTTTCATAGATCTGGTCGATCTGTTCTTCAAGCTGAAAGCGGGAAAAGATCGGTCGTTTTTCCTTGTGCAGCTTCACCCGTTTTTCACAGGCCGGCATCGTGTCCCGGAAAAATTCCTTGGCTTCACGGTAGGCATCCTTGCTGTCTACCAGTACCTCGTCGATGTCGTCTGAAAAATAGTCCCGTATGGTGCGGATAATCAGGCCGCTGTCACGGTAGATCTCGCCGGCCCCCTTGATTTCGGTCGCCTTCTGTTTGATTGAATTGTACAGTTCGGTCAGATTGGCGAAATCCTTATGTAACTCCTCAGGAGCTCGTCCCACCGCTTCAGTCCGGATGATATACCCGATACCTTCGGGAATGTTCATCTCAGCCACTATCTCTTTTAACTTCTTGCGGGCCCCCTCCTGCTCGACCTTGCGGGAGATGCCGGTTGAATCGCTCCCCGGCATTATGACCATGTACCGACCCGGCAGGGAAAGGTAGCTGGTAAGCGCCGAACCCTTATTGTCGCGCTCATCCTTCTCAACCTGCACCACCAGCTCCTGCCCGCGCCGTAACACTTCCTGAATGCGGGGTCGGCGCTTGCGCTGCTCTTCCGGAATGTCGTCGCGCCATTCCCAGTAATCGGGATGCAGTTCACCGATCTGCAGAAAACCGGGCTTGGCACGGCCGATGTCGATGAAGGCGGCCTGAAGCCCCGGTTCGACGCGCAGGACAACACCCTTGTAAATGTTCCCCTTCATCTGTTCTTTGCCGCTGATTTCTATGTTCAGCTCCATCAGGCGACCATCGTGAACGATGGCAACGCGGGTCTCCTCGGGGTGCATGACATTAATCAGCATTTTCTTGCTTATGGGTGTGCTCATTTAATAGATAACCTTTCAGGTTTCAGCTGGTTGTTGCCAGCCTATATGCAAAACTGGCAGATTATATCCCTTTTATCGCTGAAAGCAAAGAAAAAGGCGGCACGGGGCAAATCCCCCGTACCGCCTTGCGATGCAACCATGTATCCGGAACTACATCATTTTGGCCAGTAGCGGCACGATCAGCAGTGAAACGATGTTGATGATCTTGATCATCGGGTTGATTGCCGGGCCCGCGGTGTCCTTGTAGGGATCGCCGACGGTGTCGCCGGTGACGGCGGCCTTGTGGGCTTCGCCCCCCTTGCCGCCGTGGTGGCCGTCTTCGATATATTTCTTGGCGTTATCCCAGGCGCCGCCGCCGGTGGTCATGGAGATGGCAACGAAGATACCGGTGACGATGGTGCCAACGATCACGCCGCCCAGAGCCTTGGGTCCGAGGGTGAAGCCGACGATAACCGGAGCAAGAATCGGGATCAGACCGGGAACCACCATCTCTTTCAGAGCGGTCTTGGTGACGATGTCAACGCAGGCGGCATAATCGGGCTTGCCGGTCCCTTCCATGATGCCCTTGATCTCGCGGAACTGGCGACGTACTTCGACGACAACTGCGCCGCCCGCTTTACCGACCGCTTCCATGCATTGTGCGGCAAAGTAGTAGGGGAGCATGCCGCCGATGAAGAGGCCGACGATGATATACGGGTCGGAGAGGTCAAACTTGATGATCTCTTTACCGGCCGTCTGCAGTGCGTGGTTCAGTTCGTCAACATAGGAGGTGAAGAGGATAACGGCGGCCAGACCGGCGGAGCCGATGGCATACCCCTTGGTGACGGCCTTGGTGGTGTTGCCGACGGCGTCCAGCGGATCGGTGACGGCACGAACCGAGTCATCAAGCTCAGCCATCTCGGCGATACCGCCAGCGTTGTCGGTGATCGGGCCGTAGGCGTCCATCGCAACGACGATGCCGGTCAGTGAGAGCATCGAGACCGCGGCAATGGCGATGCCGTACACTCCGGCGCACTGGAAGGCGACGATGATGCCGGCGGCGATAACGACCACCGGAGCGGCGGTTGACTTCATGGAGACGCCCAGACCGGCGATGACATTAGTGCCGTGGCCGGTCGTGGATGCCTGGGCGATGTGCTGAACCGGGCCGTATTCGGTCGCGGTGTAGTACTCGGTGATCCAGAAGATGGCTCCGGTGACGACCAGGCCGACGATGGCCGAGATGAAGATGTTCAGGGAGCTGAAAGTCACGCCGGCGGCGTTGGTGAGCCCGGCCGGGAACATCTGTGCCGTAACGAAGTAGAAGGCGATGCAGGCGAGCACTGCCGAAGCGATCAGCCCCTTATAAAGGGCGGTCATGATCTTGCCGCTGCCGCTCAACTTGACGAAGTAGGTGCCGATGATGGAGGTGATGATGGAGATGCCGCCGAGGATCAGCGGGTAGCTGACAGTGCCGGCGTTGCCGGTGAAGGTGATGGCGCCCAGCAGCATCGCGGCGATCAGAGTCACGGCGTAGGTCTCAAAAAGGTCGGCGGCCATACCGGCGCAGTCGCCGACGTTGTCACCGACGTTGTCGGCGATAACGGCAGGATTGCGGGGGTCATCCTCGGGGATGCCGGCCTCAACCTTGCCGACCAGGTCGGCGCCGACGTCGGCGCCCTTGGTGAATATACCGCCGCCGAGACGGGCAAAGATGGAGATCAGCGACCCGCCGAAGCCGAGGCCGACCAGCTGGGTAACCACGTCCTTGACCGGAGCGTCGGGCATGAGTTTGAGCAGGATCATGTAGTAACCGGCAACGCCGAGAAGACCGAGACCGACCACCAGCATGCCGGTGATGGCGCCCCCCTTGAAAGCGACGTTGAGGGCTTTGGTGATGCCGGACTTGGCGGCTTCAGTCGTGCGCACGTTGGCCCGAACCGAGACAAACATGCCGATGAAGCCGGTCAGACCGGAAAAAAGTGCGCCAACCGCAAAACCGACGGCAGTCTTGGCGCCGAGCGTTGCAAACAGGGCGACGAACATGATCACGCCGACCACGGCGATGATCGTGTACTGGCGTTTCATGTAGGCGCCGGCCCCTTCCTGAATCGCTGCGGCGATCTGCTTCATCCGGTCATTGCCCTGGGGCAGAGCCA
>JBAVTM010000468.1:0-6365 GCA_049696195.1 Desulfuromonadaceae bacterium
ACCAGCAACCCGAAGGGAATGTTTTCAGTTGCCTACGACCCTCTGGATGGCTCTTCGCTCGTTGATGTCAATCTGGCGGTCGGCACTATTGTCGGTATCTATCAGGGGGATGATCTGCTTCAGCCCGGTCGAAAGATGGTCGGCGCTGTTTATATCCTGTACGGTCCGCGCGTCTCTATGGTTTATTCGGTCGGAAAGGGCGTTTTCGAGTTCACGATGAATCAGTTGATGGAATATACGCTTACCCGGGAAAATATCCAGATGCAGCCGGCCGGCGATATTTATTCACCCGGTGGTTTGCGCAAGAAATACAGCGAGGGTAACGAGCGCTTTATCCGCTATCTGGAAGATAAGGGATCAAAGCTGCGGTATTCCGGCGGATTCGTGCCGGATATCAATCAGGTTCTAATGAAGGGAAAGGGCATCTTCATGTATCCGGCGCTCAGTGACAGCCCTAATGGCAAGCTGCGCCTGCTGTTTGAACTCAACCCGATGGCGTTCCTGATTGAACAGGCCGGGGGATCGGCGTCAAATGGCGAAATTCCGATCCTCGATATTGTCCCTGAAGGTCTTGATCAGCGCTGCCCGGTATATATCGGCTGCAGGGAGGATGTTGCCAAAGCCGCGGAATTTTTAAACGGTACCTGCTGAAGGGGAAACCTCCATGACTGATTCCGGGTTAAAAACGGATACTTTACCTCAGCGCCTTTGCAGCGAAATTCAGCTTTTCGACCTCTGCGACCAAGATTCGTGCCTTCACAAGAACGGCCGTTTCTGTACCGATCCGCTCTTGCTGGGCCGTTTTGAAACGATAACCGAAAACGAACTCCGATCTCCGGAACGCTATATGTCTGAAGAGTTTGATGATGCGGAAGCGGATGACGGTGATGGATATGATGAAGATGATGAGTTTGCGATGGGAAAAACAGAGGGCGGCGCGGACGACGGCTGGGAAGACGAAGAGTAGCCGGAGCTTATTAGTGCATGTCTAGGAAACGGGGTTCGGATTGTCCGATCCCCGTTTCTTTATAAAAAACACTTTCCGGCACAATCCTCCCAATGCTTACGGGGAATCGAAAGAAACAGATCAGCGATCACCGGATCGAATTGAGAACCCCGGTGTTTTATGATTTCGGCCTCGGCCATGGCAAAGGGGAGCGCCTTGCGATACGGGCGGTCGCACGTCATGGCATCCAGCGTGTCAACAACTGCGAAGATGCGGGAGCCGATTGGAATCTGTTCCCCTTTGAGCTGTTTCGGGTAGCCGGTGCCATCAAAACGCTCATGGTGAGTGAGGATGATCTCGGCAGGTTTCTTTAAAAACGCTATTTCGGACAAAATGGCATAGCCAATTTGTGGATGCTTGCGCATTTCTATCCACTCGGCAACATCAAGTTTATCCGGTTTGAGTAGTATGTTGTCGGGAATGCCGATCTTTCCAATGTCGTGCAGCAACGCGCCTTTTGACAGTTCCTGCAGTTCCCTGCCTGCCATCCCGAGTTTTCCACCCAGAAAGGCGGCAAAGTTCATTACCCGTTCCGAATGGGATCCAACCTCCTTCTCACGGGCATCCAGGGCTTTCACCAGTGCGGTCAGGGTGTTGTCGTAGGCGCTGGAGAGCTCAGTCATGGTTTTCCGAATCTGGGCCGTCTGTTCCAAGACCTTGAACTCAAGACTTACCTGATAGTTTTTCTTTTCAATAGAAAGACAGCGCCTCTCGATCAGATTTTTTACGGTCAATACAACGCGATTGATGCCGAACGGCTTGGTTATATAGTCATCAGCCCCGAGATGTACACATTCCATTGCGGTATTCATATCGGAGAGTCCCGTGATCATCAGCACGGCAATATCCGGGTCTACTTTTTTCAGGCCGCGCAGCAACTCGACGCCGCTTCTGCCCGGCATCATTATATCTGAAATAACAAGGTCAACCGATTGTTCGCCCAGAAGCGCAAACGCGTCGTCGACATTTGACGCCTGATGACAGATATACGACTCTTGCGCCAGTGCGGAGGATAGCAGATCCCGAATCATCTCTTCATCATCAACAATAAGAATATGTTCCTTCATTCCTTTTGTACTCCATTTGCCGCGGTTTTGTTAAACAGGCAATTCCGCACAAGCGCGGCAAGGTTTGCAGAGCTGCTCGCATGGTTCCTTAATCTTCTATCATTCAATTGTCATGTTTTCAAGTGGCTTCACCTATGATATATATTGACACAGCGTGCGATATTCACAGTTCCGTTATAACAGCGACCCTCCGGGAGGATGCATGTTTCGCTATAGCCTTTTATTAAGTATTATTTTGTTAGTATTTCAATCGCTTTCATGGGGGGCTGATAAAGCCCCCGTTTTTACGCAAAAAGATTTTGCGATCCTGATTCTGAAACAGTTGTCATGGAACAGCGGGCTGCTCAAAGATCCTGCTGACCGTGATTATCTTATGATCCTGGGCGGCAAGCGCACGTTTCGATATGAGGCTGAAAACGCCTTCAATGAGGAAACGGATCGTGTAACGATAAGGGATTTCCCCCTGTACGGTTCTTTTACCGGAAAAGGGTGGATTCTTGGGGTATCTGATGCAACCAGCGCCAGCTTTTCCATTTTGCTGCCTGTTGCTGGAGAATATGACGTTAAGGCCGTCATAAAAGGAGACGGATTTGTCTGGAACATTGATGGCAAAGAGTATCGGGCGGATTCAAAATCCGGAATTTTCCGGGAGACGGACATTGCAAAAGTGACGTTGAAGGCGGGTGTTACCACGATCAATGTGACCATTCCTCCCGAAGGGGGCATAGATTCATTTTCGTTGAAAGCACCTGACTACATGCCGGTCCAACCGTTTATTGGATGGCGTTTCAGAGAGGGGCTGACTGCTGCACGCATGGCGGAAGTCGCTGCTGCTCTGACAAATCGTTTTGCCCAGCTGCCTGACGCTGCCCAAGCGGAGTCACCCAAGCCGCTTGCTGTTTTCGAGAAAACTGTTCTCCCCCCTACTGCCGCGTACACAACCGCTCCCTATCTCGGCTACTTTTCCTCGGCTAAATGGATCCGCGCCGACTACCGGGGGGCGACACTCCAGATTCCGCTTACGGTTGCTGAATCAGGGTATTACGGCCTGACGGTCAACGCCATGGGGGAAAATATCTCGGGGAATGTAAACGGTACTGCTTTCAAGCTTTCCGGCAAACCGTATCTGACCAAACTGAATCTTGGGCTGCACCGTCTGGAATCAGGAGACAACACTCTGATGATAACTCTTCCTCCGATGGGCGGAATCGATTCCATCGAGTTCAACAGGAAACGTACTACGCCGGAAGATTTTCTGCGGCTGTCCGGTGTGCCCGGCCCAGCTGATCGTTTGATTGGAGCGGAAGAGGCCGGTGCGTTTCTGAAGAGTATCCGGGATTCCATCTCCATCCGAAAATAGAAGACGGCCATGTCACGCCGCTGGCCGTTTCTGATCCCTTTTTTGTTCATGACGGCCGGTATGGTGTTGTCTGCACTCTACGGTTATTGTTGCGACATATCCCTTGTTCTGGCTGTTTTTTCATGTCTGCTGCTCGCAGTATTTCTCCCGTATTCGGCCTTCTTTTCCACCTGTACCGCTTTGTTCTTCTTTTTCTGGGGTCTGTTTGCCCTGAATCCATGGCTCTCTCCTGAAACATTTCCGCACTCTATCCGGACAAAAGCTTCCGACCGACCCATAACCATCGAAGGAGTTATTTCAGCGCGCCCTTCAGTTGCTCCTGAAGGAAGTCGCCTGGTCGTTCAGGTAGAACGCGTTATCAAGGGAGAACAATCGGAAACGGCGTCAGGTGTTTTGCTGCTGTATGTCAGCGAGGGAGATGTTTCGCTGACCCGCGGAGACCGGATCCGCTTCATATCGCGCATCTCTGTGCCGCGTCTTCTCGGCCTGCCGGGCGAATTCGATTATTCACGGTATCTTGCTTATCAGGGGATATCAGCTACCGGTCGTGTCATGTCGCAGGGCGAGATAGTTCTAATCCGTGGCGCTGCAATGGAATCCTGGCAACGTACAAGTGACCGGATAGCGCGACATCTGGGTGACGCTATCCGCGGCTCAATTCCCGATGAACGTGTCTCCTCAATCCTGACTGCGCTCCTTATCGGCGATCAACGAAGGATCCCCCGCGATCTTGCTGATGCCTATACCAGGGCGGGGGTCAATCATATCCTGTCAATATCCGGTTTCCATGTAGGCATTATCGTGGCATTCATGACTATGTTGGCGATATGGTTTCTGACCCGCTTTGAATATCCGGCACTGCGCTGGAATATCCGCAGAACTGCAGTGCTGATCGCCGTTCCAGCCATGCTGGCATATCTTTTCCTGACCGGCTCTGCTCCGGCAACGGCGCGCTCGGTGATCATGCTGACTGTCTTTGCAGTGGCGCTGTTTGCCGAGCGGGAGCGTGATTCAATCAACACTCTCTTGCTGGCGGCGTTTTTTCTGGTAGCGATCAATCCACCAACCCTTTTTGACGTGTCGTTTCAGCTTTCTTTTCTGTCGCTGTGGGGAATACTGGTTGCGGTTCCGCTGATCATGAAGCATACGGCAGCCATACGTTCACCCTGGCTCCGGGGTATGATCCAGTTCGTCGCCGCATCTGTTGCCGCTTCGTGCGTAACCCTGCTGCCGGTACTATTTATCTTCAAGGTCGCTTCGCTCAACGGCATTCTGACTAATTTTCTGATTGTGCCGCTTCTGGGCTACGGTGCTGTGCTGACCGGCTTCATCGCACTGCCGCTTGTTACGCTGCTCCCGACGCTCGCTCCCCTGTTGCTCTGGCCGGCAGCCTCACTTGTTACAGTATCCAACCAGTTCATCATGTGGTGTACCTCCCTTCCGGTACTTACCTTCTACGGCATAACCGGCTGGGACATGCTACTCTTTCTGCTGTTCATGACCTGTATGACTTTTTTGAGGATCAGGATTCTGCTTCCGGTCTCGGCGGTGCTGATACCGGTCACTGCCATTTTCCTGCATATGTACACCGCATCTGCCGCCGTTGGCCCTCTCCGCATTACGATGCTCAGTGTCGGCCAGGCAGAATCGATGTTGGTGCAGCTTCCGGACGGTTCGACTCTGCTCGTGGATGGCGGCGGCTATCTGCATGATACCGGTCACGACTTCGGCCAGCGGGTTCTGGCACCGGCGCTGGGAGCGCTGCACATCGGGCGTATTGACCGGATGATAGCCACGCATGATCATCCTGATCATAGCGGCGGTCTCCCTTTTGTTATAAAGAACTTTACTGTCGGTGAATTCTGGAGCGGCACGGATGTTTCAGCCGTAATCCGGGGTGAGTTGATAAAAAGAGGGGTGCCGCAGCGTACGCTTGCTGCCGGGGATGTTCTCACGCTGCCCGGGCCTGTCGTTGTTACGGTGCTTTCACCGGCCGTTTCAGAGCGTGCGCCGGCAGGAAGTGATGAGTCGAGCGTAAATGAACAGTCGCTCGTGTTCCGCCTCAGCTATGGCAATTTCAGCATGTTATTCTGTGCAGATGCCGGTTTTGAGGCTGAACAGCGGATACTTGCCGGTCGGCATGATTTGAAATCGACTGCTCTTAAAGTTGGGCATCATGGCAGTCGCTACTCTACCTCGGAAGAATTTCTTGAACGGGTGCGTCCGCGGGTGGCGCTGATATCCGCCGGTGCCGGAAATCGGTTCGGTCTCCCTTCGAACCGTACGGTCGATCTGCTGAGATTAAAAGGCATCACCCTGTACCGTACGGATCGTGATGGATCGATCGAACTTGTTACCGATGGGGTCGGCTGGTCTGTTTCAACTCCGTACAAGCCCGAATGACGTTGACTCTGTACCGTAAAATAGGGTACATAGGTAAGATAAATTTGTTCTATTTCTTTATTGGGCGACATTAAATGGATGTAATCCTGTTAGTTGAAGACGACCGGTTTTTTCGGGAAATGTTCTCCGGCCTGCTGCAAGCCGAAGGATATCAGGTCGAGACCGCTTCCTGCGGGTGCGTTGGGCTCGATATGATCGTCAACGGGCAGTACTCGTTGGTCATTACCGATCTGGTCTTGCCTGATATCAGTGGACTTGAAATCCTTTCACGGGTCCGCGAAAGTTATCCGACGATTGATGTCATCATGGTCACCGGCAATGCAAATCTGGAGACCGCTATTTTTGCCCTGAAACATGGTGCCCGGGATTATCTCGTAAAACCTGTTAATCCGGATGAATTCAAGCATTCTGTTGCCCAGTGCCTTCAGCAGCGTCGTCTCCTCGATGAAAACGAAGAACTGAAAAATATGCTTTCGCTGTTCCGCGCCAGTCAGGCTATTGCCGGCTGCCTGGACAGCGAACGCCTTTG
>JBAVTM010000469.1:0-6660 GCA_049696195.1 Desulfuromonadaceae bacterium
GTGCCGCAGCTGCACGGCCGTGTGAACGACTACGCGAACCTGCTTTCTCCCGGTGCATCACAGCGACTGGAGCAGGCGCTCGCCGATTTCGAAAGAAGCGATTCTACACAGATAGTCGTGCTTACCATTAACTCCCTGGAAGGTGAAAGCCTGGAGGAATACTCCATCAAGGTCGCAGAGGCGTGGCGTATCGGGCAGGCAAAGCTGGATAACGGCGCAATCCTGCTGATTGCAAAGCAGGAGCGCAAGATCAGGATCGAGGTGGGGCGCGGTTTGGAAGGAGTGCTGACCGACCTTGTGTCCGGAAGGATCATACGGGGAGACATTTCTCCCTACTTCAAGAAAAATGATTACGACACCGGCATAACGGCCGGCGTTTCCTCCATCATGCAGGTTGTCAGGGGGGAATATAAAGCCCAGCCGCGCGACCTGAAGCAGGGTAAAAAGAGCGCAGAGCCGGTCTTTACCCTGCTTGTTTTTCTTCTGGTCGCGGTCGTTTTCCTCGGATCGCTTTCAAAATATCTGGGTGGTGCCGCCGGTGCGGCAGGGCTGTCGCTGATCGGCTTTTTAACATTTCCGGGCCTCGGAATTCTTGTCCTGGCGCTTCTGGGCGCCGCAGGTTTTGTCCTCGGCCTTGTGATCACGTTCATGTTCGGGGGCGGCGGGCGCGGCCCCGGTGGAGGATTCGGCGGACCGTTTATCGGTGGAGGATTTGGTGGCGGCTCGTCTGGCGGAGGCGGCTTTGGCGGCTTTTCCGGCGGCGGGGGAAGCTTTGGCGGCGGTGGAGCATCGGGAGACTGGTAGATGACAGGTAAAAAAGCCGATAGTTTTTTCAGTGAACCTGAAAAGCAGCAGATCAGCAGCCTGGTTAAAAGGCTGAACGTGAAACGTCCGGCGAGATTGCGGTCATGGTGGTGGATGGGAGCGACAGTTACCGGGAAGCCGAAATTCTGGGCGCCCTCCTGCTGTCGGCTTTCATCGCCCTTATTGTCACCGTTTCGCTGCATCATGTTACGATCTGGTCATATATTCCGGCCGTGATCATCTTCTGGTTTCCGGCGCTTTATTTCATGCGCGGCTTTCCGCGTTTCAAGCTTGCGCTTGCGGGGAAAAAACGACTGGAGGAGGCGGTTCGCGAAAGGGCGGTTCGCGCGTTTTTCGAGAAGAAGCTTTACCGCACCAGGGATGAGACCGGCATTCTGATCTTTATCTCCATCCTGGAACAAAAGGTCTGGATCCTGGGTGATCGCGGGATAAATGAACGGATTGACCCGCAGGTATGGCAGGCACGTGCGGCGGAACTGGCAGGTAACATCAGGGAAGGCCATGCCTTTGACGGACTCTGCACGGTCATCGAAAAGCTGGGCAGGGTACTCGAGGAGCATTTTCCCCACGCAGCCGATGACACGAACGAACTGCCTGATGAAGTGATCGTTTAAAGCGAAACCTCCTGATCCTTTCTTTCCTACGAAAGCTTCACTACTACCCGTCCACGGCTTCCACCCCGGAGCATTGCCTGTATCTTCTCCTCCAGACCTTCCAGGGGGACCTCCGTTACCAGATCCTGCAACCGCTCCGGCTTCCACTCTCCGGCAAGTTTTCCCCATACCTTTCTTCTGGTGTCGGCCGGGCAATTAACCGAATCGATGCCGATGAGACTCACCCCCCGCAGTATGAAGGGAAAGACATTCAGGGGGAGTTCCGTGGAGCCGACCAGGCCGCAACAGGTGACTGTCCCGCCGTAACGGGTCGACTTGACGGCTGCCGCCAGGGTGTCGCCTCCGACAACATCCACGCAGCCGGCCCACCGCTCCTTCATCATCGGGCGTTCGGAGCCGGTCGTCACACCGTCGCGCGGTATAATTTCCGCCGCTCCCAGGCTGCGGAGAAACGATTCGTCGGAACTCTTCCCGGTGGAGGCCACCACCCGGTATCCCGCCCGGGCAAGGATTGCCACGGCGATGGCTCCCACGCCACCCGTTGCCCCTGTGACGAGGATATCACCGTCTGACGGCTCCACCCCGGCTCGTTCCAGTTTCAGCACCGAGAGCGCCGCCGTGAACCCGGCCGTGCCGAGCGCCATTCCTTCCCGGAGTGTAAGCCCGGCAGGAAGCCGCACCGCCCACTGTGACGGGATGCGGATGAACTCCCCCCAGCCGCCGTCAGTCTCCATCCCGAGATCGTAGCCGGTGATGATGACCTTGTCCCCGGCGGCAAAGGCGCCGCCTTCGCACGAAACCACCTCGCCGGCCGCATCGATGCCGGGGGTGTGCGGGAACAGTCGTGTTACCCCCGGGTGCCCCGTTGCCGAGAGCGCATCCTTGTAGTTGAGCGAAGAGTAGCGGACCCGCACCACGAGGTCTCCCGGAGGCAGGTCGGCTGTGCTTCGCTCCCGGATTGCCCGCACGAACTGCCCATCATCCGTTTTTTCCACTACCAGCGCCCTGAACCGTGTTGACGAGTCCATGTTTTTCCCCCGTTCAGAAATAAGACTGATTGTTTAAATCCAGGTGTCACAGAGCTTCTATTCTACCACAGGGAAAATTCCGCACCACCGGCAAATAAAATCGCTATGTATGTTATGATTGCAAATCATGCCGCGGCATGGTTACAATTCCCGCATATACATATCCGCATCGAAAATGCGGTGGAAAAGCCGTGTACGCTTCCTGAAAAGATAGATCGTCAGCATTTTCCTTAGCTCTTCCGGGGGACCATGGACGTTATCACTACCCATACGAATGCCGACTTTGACTGCCTGGGCGCCATGACGGCGGCGCTGAAGCTCTATCCCGGCGCGCTGCTCTCTTTTCCCGGTTCGCAGGAGAAGGGGGTGCGCGATTTCGTACAGCGCCATCCGGAGTACCTGCCGCATTTCACCCGTTCCAAAGATATCAACCTGGATGCCATCACCCGCCTGATCATCGTCGATTGCCAGCAGGCCGCCCGAATCGGCCGTTTCGCCGATATTCTGGATCGTCCCTCCCTGGAAATCCATATCTATGACCACCACCCGGTGACGGAGGAGAGCATTCGGCCGACCGGCGGAGAAGTCGCCGTCTGCGGTTCCGCCTCGACCCTTCTGGGAGTCAGGCTGCTGGAGGGGGGCGTTGTTCTGACGCCTGAAGAGGCCACCCTGGTTATGCTCGGGATCCATGAAGACACCGGGCGGCTGCTGTTTGCCTCGACAACGCCGGATGACTACCGCGTCGCGGGGTGGCTGCTGGGTGAGGGGGCCCGGCTCACGGTCGTCAGTGATGCGCTGACGCCGGAGCTGACGAAGGCGCAGATGGGGCTGCTGAAACAGCTGCTGACGACCCTCAAGACCAGCACGGTCAATGGCGTGGTGGTCTCCATTGCGCACGCTTCCTGCGATCATTACATCGGTGATATCGCCTCGCTCGCCCACCTGATGCGGGACATGGAAAATATGGATGCCCTGTTTATCGCGGTAGCGATGGAAGACAGCGTTTATCTGGTGGCCCGCAGTCACATCCCTGAAATCGATGCCGGTGAAATCATGAAGGGGTTTCAGGGGGGCGGCCATGCTACGGCGGCTTCCGCCGTCGTGCATGACCGGTCGCTGAAACAGGTGCTGGAGCGGCTTGACGAGCTGCTGCAGCTCTCGGTCAGGGAGGCGGCGACCGCCGGGAGCGTCATGTCGTCACCGGTAAAGACCATGCCGGACTCGGTCAGCATTACCGGAGCCCGCGAACTGCTGACCCGCTACAACTGCAACGCCATGCCGGTTATGGCCGGGGGAACGATGGTCGGCGTCATCTCGCGCAAGACCGTCGAGAAGGCGCTGCACCACGGGCTGGGCGAATCGCCGGTGACAGACTTCATGCATACGGAATTCCTCTCCGCAACCCCTGCTACCCCCCTCACGGATATCCAGTCCTACATGGTGACCGGCAATCGCCGTTTCGTCCCGGTTTTTGCCGGAACGGAACTGACCGGAGCGGTGACCCGTACCGATCTGATGCGTCACATCTACGGCGGCCGCCGCGGAGGGAGCGGCGCACTCTATGATCTTGACTCTCTGGAAGTCCCGACTCGAACCCGATCGGTTGCAGGGCTGCTCGGCAAACGGCTCTCGGCGGAAATCCGTGGCACCCTGCACCGGCTGGGCGCTGTCGGTGACCGGCTGGGGATGTCGGTCTATGCGGTCGGCGGTTTTGTGCGCGACCTGCTGCTGGGGATCGACAATCTGGATATAGATGTAACGGTTGAAGGGGACGGTGTTTTCTTTGCGGAATGTTTTGCCGAACGGTATGGCGGCAGGGTGCGCAGCCATAAAAAATTCGGCACGGCAGTGCTGGTTCTCCCCGATGGCAACAAGATCGACGTGGCCAGCACCCGCCTGGAATATTACGAATCCCCCGGTGTCCTGCCGACCGTTGAGCGGGCTTCGCTCCGCCATGACCTGTACCGGCGTGATTTTACGATCAACACCCTGGCGCTCTGCATCAACGGCGACAGATTCGGTCAGCTGACCGATCATTTCGGCGGCCAGCAGGATATTCAGGAACGGGTCGTCAGGGTGCTGCACAACCTGTCGTTTGTTGAGGATCCGACCCGCGTGTTCCGCGCGATCCGTTTCGAGCAGCGCCTCGGTTTTCACATCGCCCCGCATACCGAGAACCTGATACGGAGCGCGGTACGAATGCATCTCCTTGAAAAGCTGGGAGGGGAGCGCCTGCTGAGTGAGCTGGTGCAGATCATGCGTGAAAAGGAGCCGACCGCGGCGGTCGGGCGCATGTCTTCCCTGGGGCTCCTGCCGTTCATTCATCCAGCGCTCAAGCTGGTGCCGGCCACGGAGCGGGTGCTGGGGGAGACGGGGCAGGTAATGGCCTGGTTCCGGCTGCTTTATCTGGAGGACCGTTGCGAACCCTGGCAGGTATATCTCCTGGCATTGTGCGATGGGCTCAAGCCCGATGAATTCCACGATGCCTGCAACCGCCTGGCGATTCCCGGGCGCCTCGCCTCACGGCTCTGCAGCCAGCGCCACCAGGTGCTCACAACCCTGAATGCGATCAAGCGGCGTCTGAAACAGGCAGCCGAGATACGTAACAGCCAGCTGTTTGCGTGGTTCAGCGACCTTAACCTGGAGATGCTGCTGTACATGGCGGCACGGGCCAACAGCGAACAGGTCAGGCGTTTCGTCTCGCTCTATCTGACCCGTCTGCGTGCCGTTGCTCCGTCGCTGGACGGGGATGACCTCCGTGGACTTGGTCTGGAGCCGGGGCCGCTGTTCCGGCGTATCAAGGATCGCCTGCAGCAGGCGCGCCTCGATGGTGAAGTCTGCAGCCGGGATCAGGAAGAAGCGTTGGTACTGTCCCTGGCACAGTCCGGGTCAAAATCAGTAATATTAGCAAAAACGAATAGTTACAAAAAACAGCCTTGACGGGGTACTCCGTTGCATGATAGAAAAGAGATGCTCAAAATTAATTTGCGACATGGAGTTATGACACAATGAAAATTTTAAAGAAATTTGCCGCTGTTTTGACGCTGGTCTCACTCCTGTCGACCGCTACTTCGGCGTTTGCCGCAGATGATACATTAAGGGAAGTTTTCACCGATGCATTTTACGGTGCGGCCATCGGTGGGCTCGTTGGCGGTGCTTTGATGGTTTTTACAAAAACGCCGCTCGACCACGCTGATCGTATAGCATACGGCGCTGCATCCGGCGTTCTGGTCGGCACGGCATACGGATTGACCAAGTCGGCCCGCGCATTTGCCGAAGTTAAAAACGGCCGTGTAAAAGTAGCCTTTCCGACAATCACTCCCGATCTGATAGAGTCACCCTCCACCGGCCGGACAACGATTGCCTGGAGAGCCGATCTGATCAGGGGCACATTCAATTAATACGTTACTTTATGCCGCACGTAATCCGAAAAACCCGCTGTTGAACGATGGCGGGTTTTTTTATATCCTGCGGCTCAATAAACAGACGCGTCACTTTACGGGAGGATACAATGTCAGAGTTTAATAATGTCACCGTTGTCAAGAAGGCCAATATTTTTTTTGGGGGTCAGGTTGTCAGCCATACGGTGCTGTTTGCCGATGGCACCAAAAAAACGCTGGGTGTCATGCAGGCCGGAGAATATGAGTTCTCCACCGGGGCCGCCGAGATCATGGAGATTCTGTCCGGGAAACTGGAGTGGCAGATGAAGGGGGAGCAGGAGTGGCGGAAGGTGGCTGGCGGCGAAGCGTTTAACGTGCCGGCCAACTCCGTCTTTCTGATGAAGGTGCCGGTGGTGACCGATTACTGCTGCTCCTTTGTCGGCTGAAGGATGAGCCGGAACCAGAAAATCTGTTTCACGCGGAGACGCGGAGAACGCGGAGAAAACCAAGATTGATGTCTTAACTGAAACGGCTTACGTCGGACAACTCACCATGAACAGCGGCACTGACCAACATATTGTCGGACGGTTTGCCCCCTCTCCGACCGGTGCGCTGCATACCGGTTCGCTGGTGGCGGCGGTCGGGAGCTATCTGATGGCGAAGCATGCCGGAGGCCGCTGGCTGCTGCGGCTCGACGATCTGGATTCACAGCGTCAGGTGCCCGGAATGGCAGATGACATCATGCGGACGATGGAGTCGTTCGGGCTGTTCTGGGATGGCGAGGTTGCCCGGCAGAGCTGGAATGTGGAAGAG
>JBAVTM010000470.1:0-12557 GCA_049696195.1 Desulfuromonadaceae bacterium
AACCGCTCGACCTCCCTCGTTCAGGAGCGCCACTTCGCACGATTTTTTTATTTGGCCGGCAAGGACCGAGCGAAGGAATTCGATGAAGACGGGACGATCCTGGACGGCGACGAACAGCCCGAAGCTCCGGCCGTTTAATTGGGAGCGCACACCACCTAAGAGGCAGGCGCCGGCAAGGTTCATGGCAGTGATGTCCCCGTTGCGGTCGAGGGTAAAATAGCCGATCGGGGCGAAATCGTAGAGGTCGGCGTACCTGTCTAAAGCCGTCTCCGCATCATCCCTTGCCTGACGGAGCTCTGCATTCTGCATTTCGAGCTCGATCTTGTGGACCTCAAGTTCATTGACAAGGCGCTGAGTCGCTTCCCCGGTTCGGGGCGGATGTAATTCACCTTTTTTGGGTCGCTGCCGCTCTTCGGCGTCTCGACGCAGCTCTGCAGATGCTGGTGACAGGTTCTTGTCGTTGCCGATATCCATTGGCAGACTTTCTCCCGTTCTCACTTTAGTGGAAACCTGTTCCCTGACCGTACCCCGTACTTCGTTAATCGCTCCTTCCGACCGGTCTCTAATGTTCGCTTTCATAGTGTCTTCCTTTGAAAATGGCTGCGTGAATTCCGCAGAAACCACGGCACTGCAGACGTTGACATACAGTTACACGGCAACTAACGTGCCAGCGGACATTAGCGGACGCTGCGGCTGCAAGGGCTTGATTGTACGGTTTAAAATGGAAAGAGGACGTGAGGGGGAAGGGAAAGCCGTCAGAGAAATCCATCATTTTCTACCATAACTTTCATATATGACGGACTTCTTTGAGGCAATATGCAAAGATTCTACGGGCACCTTGCCGGACCGTTAAAATAAACGTTCCTGGCTATCAGGAGCTGGAAAGCTGCCTGCCATCAACCCTTCTCATTCCAGATAAGGTTTTGTTTGTCTTCAGGATCCAGCTTTTTGAGCTCCTCCGGATCAACATGCCAAAAGGAGATATCAATAGCGCCTTCTACATATTTCTGTTTTCGGTCATGGGCAAACGGGCACCACCAGTTCTCGACTATTTTCACCAGATACGCCGCGTAGCTGAAGAGTGCGACGCTCATCGGACAATAGTGCTTGCAGTTTAAGATCCAGAACAACTTGTAATGCGCCAGATGAAATCGGGAAATATTGATGGTTGGCTGCTCGGTATTTTGGTACCGGTGCGACGTCCAGGTCGGGACAAAGTCCCAATACGATTTAACATCCATGCCGCCGACATATTTCAGATGTGTTTTGACCAGAAGCACCCCGATAATAACGAACGGCACGGTCGTAATAATCGGCAGATAGATCAGCGGGACACCGAGGACCACCTTCCAGAAGGGTTGCCTTTCATAGTTGCAGCCAATTTTTACTCTGTCCATTTTTTTCCTTTTGCTTCTTTTGAATTGGCTGATGGACTAAAAAAAGGGCGCACCGCAATGCGCCCTTTTCTCATATATTCTCAAAATAATTCGTCCCGTGTTCTGCTGTCGATGAGTACCAACCCGGCAGTCGCCATGCAGTCTCTTTGGCCCCGGAGCCGCACTACTCAATGGTCATCCGGTTCCTTACGCCCTTGACGCCGTTAATGTCGGCAACAAGTTTGGTGACCAGGTCCTTTTCGGCCGAATTCCTGGCCTTCCCGCCTACCGTTACCACGCCGCGCTTCGTCTTGACCGTGGTAGTGAGGATACTCGTCGAACGATGGTTCAGCAACGACATATTGACCTGAGCGGTGATGGAAGCGTCATCGACCTTTTCACCTATTGTGCGGGATGTCTTTTTCGAAACCTGGGACACCGTCATCTCATTTTTGACGTCCTTGACCCCTTCGACATCCCGGGCGTATTCGGTTGTCAATTCCATCTGTGCCCGGCTGGCAGCATTACCGCGCAGGGTCACGATGCCGTCTTTGACATCAACCTCGGTTTTGGCGGCGCTTACGCTGCGATGAAACAGGAGCGCGACCCTCACTTTATCACGAAGCCACGCATCCGAGTTTGCGGTGGGGGGCGCGCCCTTGACTTCCAGCCTGTTGTCCACGCTCTTGACACCGGGGAGGCCTGTTACGGTCTCCAGCGCCAATGCTTTGTGGAAGTTTTCGGACACTATACCGGTCAAGGTGACGACTCCGTCCTTCGACTGGATGCTGATATCATCGCCCTGAAGGTAGGTCTTGAACACATATGACTGTTTTGCAGAGGTTTCGATGCGGCGGTCCATGTTCGTCGCAGCGTGGAGGGGCGCACTGAACGCCAGCAGGGCGGCCAGCGCCGCCATCACAGGCAGAGAGCAGAGTACTTTCATGATGCGTTCTCCTTTTATCAATCGGAATTACTTCTTCATCATCATTTTCTTTGCCGCTCTTTTCTGACCCTTCATCGGCATCATCTTCTTCATGTTCTTAAACTGGTCGTCCGTCAGCATACTCCGCATTTCTTTCATATGCTTCAGCATTTCCAGATGATGGGCAGTTTTTATATCTGCAATTTTTTTAACCGATGCGCTGGCCTTCTCGAGATCAAAATCTTTCACTTCCATGATTTCCATGAGTTCGATCTCTGCAATCTTCAGGTCAGCTTTAAAGCGGGCCTGTTTTTTCTGCATTTCGCGATGTGCAGGCTTCATTTTCGCCACCTGGTCATCGGTGAGTCCCATCTTGTCAGCATGTTCGATGCACATCCCCATCATGTCGCCCATCCTGTCCATCGCGCCCATTTCCATCATCTGTCCATGCTCCCTCATGGGCATATCCTTCATCTGCGAAAAAGCGGGCAGAGGAGCACTAAATGCGAGCAGAGCAGCCGCAGCCAATATTCTTGAACAGACCGTTTTCATAGCTCATTCTCCTTGTTTGGTTGTTTTTGACAGTAAACATTCACTTTCGGCCGTGGCCGGATTGCCGCCCCCCTCATTCCCCCTTCAGCAAGAGGGAATGAGGGGGGGATTGCCTTGAGGGTGATCAAATGGAACTATTTACCAAGAACCTTCTTCACCTGGCCGACCTTTTTCTGAACTTTGCCGGCGATCTTTTCAATGGTACCCTCAGCCTGTAGCTTCGGATTATCGCTCAGTTTCCCGGCGATTTCCTTGGCGGCCCCCTTCATTTCGTGAAACTTCCCTTGTGCCTGGTCCTTTGTGCTCGATTTCATGGCATTTCTCCTTTTAGTGATGTGTGATGCTCCCTCAGAGCCTGAATCCGATAACGGCGGTTACTGAAAACAATGCTCAAGTCCCATACGATGCATCAGCTGCTGCAGATTGACGGGGAGATTGACCAGTTCCGGCTCCACCCCCCTGAATCTGGCACAATGCATCCATACGTACAGCAGCTGCAGGCCGCTGATGTCAGCCGAGCGGATCCTTCCGCAATCGATACGAATGGTCTTCTCACCCACGGATACAATCTTCTGTAAAGAAACCGCCAACGAATTGATGATATTACGAGTCACTCCGGAGTGGGTCAAGTCGCCTTTCAGATGAGCAACCGTGCCTTTCGTGATAATTTTCATCTGTACCTCCCGGTCTTGATACCAACTTACAGGACAGGTACCTCGCAACTAACGTGCCAGATAAGACCTGCGGGCAGTGTGGTCGTAACAGCCTGATTATACGTGTTAAAACTGAAGGGGGATCGTGGATGGCGGGCTAAAAACCGTCACAAAATCCTTCTCGTTTAACATAACCGCCATATATAACGGGCAGCGATGAATCAGGCATGTACATCGCCGGACACTATTGAACACGCCGGCGCTGAACGCCTCGTTTCGCCTGTTTCATGTATTAGAACGTCCCGCTCCCCCGGTACTTTTCGGCGACCTTTCTGAAGTGAAACCCGTAGATGGCATAGGTTATGGCCAGCGGAAAGAGCCGCGGGCGCATCGCGAGTGACCAGAAGAACAATTTCCAGAAGTGGAGCCGCTCCCTGCCGATAACCCCCAGAAACAGGATCGACTTGAAGAGCGCGCCCACATACCCCGGCTGGAGGTGGAATTTTCCCGGATGCAGCGGGCGGTACTCCCTGAGGAGCCGGATCACCCGCTGATAGAAGTTTTTCGGTGAGTAGATGGTGTCGAGGATGGTCCGGTAACCGCCGATGAGCGCCTTGACCTCCATCCGGGGGATGAAGTTGAGTTCGCTGTCCATGTTGTTGCCGGAGTCGTCCCCCAGAAGTCTCCCCTCCTGAACCAGGCGCCGGTGGAGCTTGGTCCCCCGGATGGCCGAGAGCAGGCCGACCATGGCGGTGACGATGCCGCTCTCCTGAATGAAGTGGATCTGCCTGTCGAATATCGACGGCGGGTCGCTGTCGAAGCCGACGATAAACCCACCATGCACCTGCAGGCCGGCCCGCTGGATGCACTTGACCGATGCCAGCAGGTCGCGGTTCCTGTTCTGCACCTTGCCGCTTTCGGCATGGCTCTCCTCGTTAGGGGTCTCGATGCCGATAAAAACCTCCTCGAACCCGGCCCTGACCATCAACTCCATGAGTCGCGGGTCATCGGCCAGGTCGATGGACGCCTCGGTGTAAAAGTAGAAGGGGTACTCTTTCTGCTCCATCCAGTCGATCATGGCGGGAAGAGCCCCCCGCTTCAGTTTCCCCTTGTCGCCGATGAAATTGTCGTCAACGAAAAATACCGCTCCGCGCCACCCGCGGGTATACAGACTGTCCAGTTCGGCGATCAGCCGCTCCTGCGGTTTGCTTCTCGGTCTTCTCCCGAACAGCGCGGTGATGTCGCAGAACTCGCAGTCAAAGGGGCACCCCCGGCAATACTGGATATTCATGGCGGCATACACTCTGACATCTATCAGGTCCCAGAGCGGGATGGGGGTGTCCGCCAGGTCCGCCCACCGGTCGTCGGCATAGAGCCGGCGTGCCGCACCTCTGCCCAGATCCGTCAGAAAAGGGGGAAGGGTGAGCTCCGCTTCCCCCAGCACCAGGTGGTCCACCTCGGAGAAATCCTCATGGCAGGCGGTAAAGAGGGGGCCGCCGGCGACGGTTTTTACTCCCAGTCGTCTGCAGCGGGCGATCACCTCCTGCGTCGATTGCCGCTGAATCGTCATAGCGCTGATAAATACGTAATCCGCCCACGCAAGATCCTCGTCGGCGAGCGGGTGGACGTTCATGTCGACGAGCCTCTTTTCCCACTCGCCGGGGAGCATGGCGGCGACCGTCAGCAGTCCCAGCGGAGGAAAGCTTGCCTTTCTGCCGATGAATTTCAAAGCGTGTCGAAAGCTCCAGAAGGTCTCGGGATAGTGGGGATATACGAGAAGAATCTTCATCTGACTTCTCCTGCCGCGTGTTATATACTGCGACCCGACAATTGCCTGGTGATCTGACCGATCTTTTTCTGAACTTTGCCGGTTATGATTTCGCCAGTATATTTCCTCCGAATGGAACGCGAGAATTGCTCCCCGCTCCATGATTCCGTTTATGTGAGCCGAGCCTCGACCGCTTTCCAGTCAATGTTTCTGAAAAATGCCTCGATATAATCGGCCCGTTTCAGGCCGTAATCGAGCATGAAGGCATGTTCAAAAACGTCCATGACCAGTAACGGCATGCAGCCTGCCGGATGAGAGACGTCGTGCTCGTTGATCCAGAAATTGATGAGCCTGCCGTCGGCTGAATCCTGATAGAGAACGGTCCAGCCGATGCCGCGCATCGCCCCGGTTGCCCGGAAATCTTTTTCCCAGTCAGCAGTGCTTCCGAAACTTTCCGCCAGCTTCTTCCCAAGCGTGCCGTCCACATTAAGCGACTCCTTGCCTCCCAGATTGTCGAAATAGTACTCGTGAAGGCGCATGCCGTTGAATTCCCAGCCGAGCCGCCGCTTCAGCTCAGCAAACTCGGGAGTGGCGGTCTTTCCCTCTTTCAGCATCTGATCGAGGATTTCGAACAGTTTGTTGGTATTGGTCACATACCCCTGATAGAGAGTGAAGTGGTTTTTCAGCAGCGCCTCGCCGAAACCTTCAATTCCGAGAAGTCGAGCATAATCCTTTGCCGTGTAAGCCATGACGTTTCCCCTTTCTTTTGTCTGTGCACATGCGAGTTTGATTTCCCATCCCACCGTGATAATTTGCCCTGTATCCTGTCAGAGCTTCTTGGCCGCTTCACGGGCAGCGGTCACGACCGGATCCCAGACCGGCGAAAAGGGCGGAGCATAGCCGAGGTCGAGATTAATCATCTCCTCAACCGTAAAGCCGGCATGAAGGGCGGTTGCCAAGGTGTCTATCCGCTTGGCCGAACCTTCCATCCCGACGATCTGGCCTCCCAGCAGGCGGCCGCTGCCTTTTTCGGCAAGAACTTTAACGGTAATTTCCCCTGAGCCGGGAAAGTATCCCGCCTTGGTGCGACTCTTGATTACGGCGCTGATCCACTCTATGCCCAACTTACTGAGCTCCTTTTCCTGGAGGCCGGTACGCGCGACTTCCACATGACATATTTTCGTGACGGCTGTTCCCGTCACCCCGGGAAAAGTCGCGTAGCCGCCTCCCAAATTGATGCCCGCTACCCTTCCATGGCGATTGGCAACTGTCCCAAGTGCTATATAGAAGGGTTTGCGGCTCACAAGATGAAACGACTCCGCACAATCACCTGCTGCCCAGATACCGGGGATTCCGGTTTGCATCCGCTCGTTCACCCGGATCGAGCGTTCCTCCCCAAGAGGGATGCCGGCAGCCGCGGCAAGCGATGTGTTGGGGCGCACCCCGAGGCCGAGGATGACGATATCTGCGGGTAGTGCACGCTTGTCGGTGACGACCCCGGTCACCTTTCCGGCCGCTGTCTCAAACGCGGTGAGCGTCTCCTCCAGGTAGAGGGTAACACCGACATCCCGCAGCGCCTTGGATACCAGTGCCCCCATGTCCTCATCGAGTGTCGCCATCACTTGAGGGGACCTGCTGATCAGGGAGACCTCCAGGCCATTCATCACCAAGGCTTCCGCCATCTCCAGGCCTATGTAGCCGCCACCGACGATAACCGCCTTTTTGATATTCTCTTCGTCGAGACGCCTGCGGATATCCAGGCCGCTTTGGAGAGTACTTACCCCGCAGATGTTGATCGCATCGGCACCGGGGATGTCCGGGCAGAACGGAACCGCGCCGGTGGCGATCAGGAGCTGGTCGTATGGCTCCCACGCCGATCGGCCGCTTTTCAGATTGCGGACACGCACCTTTCTCCCCGCCGTATCGATCTCGACCACCTCGTGCAGGACTCTCGCGTCGATTCCATCCCGCTCCCGGAATTTTTCCGGGGTACGGATAATGAGCTTTTCTTCCGCGTCGACAACCCGGCCGACGTAGTAGGGGATCCCTCAGGCGGAAAAGGAGGTGTGCGGGCTCCGCTCGAAGACGACGATCTCCAACTCGGGCCGGCGTCGCTTCGCCTGGGAGGCGGCGCTCATCCCGGCGGCATCGCCGCCGATGACGATCAGTCTTTCTTTGGGCATAATTCTTCCTTTTCAGGAGACACCTGTGTCTTTACAGGCACAAATGCCTCCTGCTTTTAGCGTGTCGTGACAATTGCTTTTGAACACTTTTACTCCAAAGACCCACATGCCTTTCAGAGTCCCGTTTGTGGTGTGTCATGCCTTGAAGAAAGCAAGTAGATCCTCGTTGACCTGGTCCTTGAGGGTTGAGCACATGCCGTGTGGTGCGCCCGGATAGATTTTCAGCGTGGCGCCTTTGACGATCTTGGACGAAAGCTGGGCCGAGGCGCCGATCGGTACGATCTGGTCGTCGTCGCCATGCAGGATCAGGGTCGGCACGTCGAACTTCTTGAGATCTTCAGTGAAGTCAGTCTCGGAGAAGGCCTTGATGCAATCTATGACACCTTTGAAACCGGCCTGCATCCCCTGAAGCCAGAACGAATCCCGCAGACCTTGCGAGACCTTGGCGCCCGGCCTGTTGGCGCCGTAGAACGGTGTAGTGAGATCCTTGAAAAACTGCGAGCGATCGGCGAGGACATTGGCGCGAATCTCATCGAAAATCTTTATCGGAAGGCCGCCGGGGTTGGCGGCCGTCTTCAGCATCAGCGGCGTCACCGCGCCGATCAGCACGGCCTTGGCCACTCGTTTCGTGCCGTGGCGGCCGATATAGCGGGCGACTTCGCCGCCGCCCGTGGAGTGGCCGACATGAATCACGTTCTTCAGGTCAAGCGTTCCGACAAGGGTCGCGAGGTCGTCGGCGTAGGTGTCCATCTCGTTGCCATTCCAAGGCTGGCTCGACCGCCCATGACCGCGGCGGTCATGGGCGATGCAACGGTATCCGCGGGCACACAGAAACAGCATCTGGTCTTCCCAGGCGTCTGCGCTCAGCGGCCAGCCGTGGCTGAAGACTACGGGCTGTCCGCTACCCCAGTCCTTATAGTATAGCTTGATGCTGGTTGAGTTTTCTTTCCCCACTGCTATGAAATTCATAGTTGATCTCCATATGTTTATTTATATTCGCAAATTATAATCCCCTTTAGAGCGTTGGCAAGTCTTGAAAAATATATATTTTTTCAACGGGTGCCGACAACGCGAAAGGCCGCCTCTTCGGGCAATCAGGTGGAGATTTTCCCACCGGGAAAGTTTCTTCGGTCAGGGGGCTCTGTGCCCTCCCCTCCCCAAAAAAAGTGATTATCTATCTTGTGACGGGTCCTGTTTTTCCCGTTCCGGATTTGCCTCAATGTGCCTTCTTTGGGCTCAGCGTCACAGGGTTGGATTCTTCGGGCACTACCTGAAGAGCAGTCCCGTTCTTCCGCTGGAGTGTCACCTGGTTCTTATGCTCTTTTGTCTTGAATGCGAGGTAGTCCTCCTTGTCCAGTTCGAAGAGCTGCTTCCTGTAGCGGGTCGTAAGATCGTACCACTCGTTGATTCTCATGCTGAAACGGTTTTCTACGGGATAGCGCACCGTATTCATGAAGGTCTGGATCGCGAAATAGTACCGCACAGCGTTGCGCTCTATCGAGCCGCGAGGCCCGCCGATATAGACGGGCTTGCCGTTTTTGTCCGTTCCGGTCACCGTGAACCCCACTTTGCTCCGACCGACTGTCGCAAAATAGACCTTTGCCGCGAGGCGAAGTGCAGCACTGTCGCTGTATTCATAACTGACGTGGACAAAGGTCCTGTTCCCATTAAGCGGCAGGGCCTCGAACCTCATCCTGTGGTCCTCCGTGCCGAAAGGGCCTGCATCGGCAGTGAGCATGATATCCAGATACCCCGGCCGCTGATCAATTTTCCGGTAGTGGTACATGACTTGACTCGCGTCTTCCGGAGGTTGATAGCCTTTGCGACCGATGTAAAAGGTCAGCAGCCAGGCGCCCGACTGTTCATTGTAGGTGCACGCCTTGACATTAGGATGGAGGGATACGATTTCGCACCAGTTTGCCGGGACCTTGAGCATGTTGTTAACGTTGCTGAAGGGATAGTCGAAGATCCCGTAGACATCCACATGCACTCTGTCATCCCGCTCAAAAGACTCCAGATAGAGAGGAAGGCCGAAGCTGCTTTTCTCCACTCTGGCGATGTTCCTCCGATAGGTGTCGAGCAGGATGGCTTCGCCCTGTTGAAGCTTTTCGACAGCTGAGGCGGAACCGGCATAGAAGAGAACCACAACTGCAAGCAGGAACTGGGAAAATTTCGAAAGGATTCTGATCTTATGCATCTGATTCACATGAACCGTTTTTTACCATAATGAACCTACCGTTGACGAAATGTTACAACCACAGGACGAATAAATTGACAAACCAATCCCTGGCCCTGGGCAACAGAGGCCTTTTTTTCCAATCATCCCATTGAATCTGCCTGGAATTCGCAAGATCCCTGACAAACATCTTCTCCATTTCGTCGGCAAACTCCTTGTTCAGGATTACCGCATTCACCTCGTCATTATTTAATAAGCTCAAGAAGTCCATATTGGTTGAACCGACTGTTGACCAGACCTTGTCAATTACCGCGGTTTTGGCGTGCAGCAGGGAGGTGCTGTGTTCGTACAGCTTCACTCCCGATTTCAAAAGCTCGGAATAATGATACCTCTGTGCATATAATACCAACTGGGAATCGGAAATCCCGGGAAGAATGATCTTTACGTCAACCCCGCGCTTGGCGGCATCGGTAAGGGCCTTTACTATCTGGTCGTCGGGGATAAAATAGGAATTCGTCATGTGAATCGAATGCTCTGCAAAAGAGATGGCCGACACATATACAATAAATGGGATCCTGTTGGTCTCCCCCGGGGTGCTGCCGACCACCCTCACCAGGGCATTCCCCTTTTCTTTTAGTAAGTTAAAAGTTGTTTCCTGCGCTTTTCCGGCAGGGGACAACTTCGTTAACGCACTTATCCCGTTTATCGGGGCCAGGTCAGGGTAATAGTTTCGTCCGGACAGTTTCGGTCCCTTCTGCTTCAGCCAGGTATCAAAAAAGAGCTTCTGGAATTCCGCCACGGCCGGTCCTTCAATTTGAATGTCCGTGTCACGCCAGTGGATCGGCGCTTTTTTGCCTTGTTTCCGTTTGAGAGGAGCGCTCGAATACACCTTGCTGATGTTGATGCCCCCGATAATGGCGACTTTGCCGTCGACTATCAGAATCTTGCGGTGGTCCCGGTGTGTCAGTCCCCAGTCCTTCGGGGCATTCAGTGGATTTAACGGATTGAATCCGACCACCTGAATTCCGCCCTCCTGCAGACGCTGGAAAAAAGAAGCAGGGGTATTGATGCTGCCCAAGCTGTCATAGATGATATTTACCTGGACACCCTCCGCCTGTTTTTGCAGCAACAGATCGGCAAATTTGCGGCCGGTTTCATCATCTTCAATGATATAGCTTTCAAGGTTGATATGGTCTTTGGCTTTCTGCAGTACTTTGAACATTGCAGCATAGACAGCCTGACCATCGGCGAGCAGTGTGACGTTGTTCCCCTTCGTCAACGGGCTTTCGGTGACCGATTCCACCACGGCAGTGTGGCGTCCCAGAATGTCCGTCGGATCGACCGATCGTTTCAACCGGTCCATGATAGCTTTGCTTGTTTGGGGAGATAGTTGACCTTTGGATGAAACGATTTGACGGGGTTTCTGTGCAGACGGCGTCTCATCAATCACTTCAGAGACATCCGGCAAGGACGCGCATCCATTGCTGAAGCTCAGGATGGATACGAGCAGAAAAGACAAAATGATTGGCTTCAAGTTTTTCATTGAAGCCATTTTATCACAAAAAATACCCATCTCCATAGATGCTCCGGGGTATTCGTCATCATTTCGGCAGATCTTATACGTGTATTACCGTTTGAACAGACCGTGCAGTTCGGGCACGGCTTCCAGCATGACCGACCGCAGAGCGTCCTCCAGACCCTGCTAAATCTCAGGTTTCAAAACCCGAATGTTCCTCCCCGGCCGATTCGTCCGGTTTGTGCTCCAGTTCGGCAATGACCTGGGCACCCAGCAGCAGGATAACCGCTACGGCCTCTATGCTGATCAGCGCAACCACCGTTATTGTAATCGAGCCGTAAATAATATTTACCGTGGATACGGTTGCGTAATACCAGACCAGTACCCGCCGGGTGGTCTCCCACAGCACCGTTGCCGTTATCCCGCCGACCAGTGCGTAGCGGAACCTGACCCGCACCGGCGGCATTACCAGATAGATTGAGGTGAGCATCAGCACTTCGCCAACCAGCCCCAAAATATACAGCGCCGTACCGGACATGCCCCCAAGATCCAGGACCCGGCCAAGGATTGCAAAGTTGCCGCTTTCCAGTGTCTCGACAGCACCGACTATAAACGACACCAGCACAATACCCAGACCCATCGAAAAGATGTACAGATAGGGAATAATTGCAGAGACGAAAAAAGTGCGGCGTTGAATCCTGACCCGCCGAAAGAAGATCACCGACATGGCGTTTTCAAGCATGGAAAATGCTGTGGAACTGAAAAACAGCATGACGAGAAACCCGACAATCCCGACCACGGTACGTTGTTCAAGAAATGCCCGTACCTGTTCTGTCAGCATTGCCGCATAGCCGGGGATCACCATTTCCAGGTATATTGACAGGGTGTGAATCAACTGCTGCTCTTCAATGAAATTTGTCAGTACTATCAAGGCAATGATCGACAACGGCACAATCGACAACAGGGTATAATAGGCGACAGCACCGGACAGCAGCAGTCCCTGGTTGCGCATGAATCCTCGCAGCACCCGCATCAGGAAGGCGAAGATGCGACTCGCTATCCTGTTTATATAGTTTCGTGCATTCATGGGTGGATAAAAAATCCTCTACTGCAGTAGTTGCGTGACACCAGGCACATCAAATCTCGATCCTGAACTCCGCGCCACTCGCGCTGTTGCGCACCGTTAGCTGCCCCCCAGGCTGGCGCCGGCAAGGTACGCGATCCTTACGCCTTGTCTCTGCTGCTTTATTCCATGGTATCTTCCTTTGGGATGAAAGCTTGAACACCCTGAGAAACCACGACACTGCTCATGTTCTGCCAGGAAGGTACATACGCAACTAACGTGCCAGTGAAACCTCGTGGGCACTGTGGCTGCAACGTTCTGTTTGTACGGGGAAAAAGGGATATG
>JBAVTM010000471.1:0-9152 GCA_049696195.1 Desulfuromonadaceae bacterium
ACAATCATGGTCTGTATTGGTTATCAACATCGAATGAGACATGTAACTGCCCCGGTAGAAAGCGTATTATAGAGATTCAATAAAGTTATCAACATATTGTCAACAGCTGTGGAAAACTATTTAAATAAACAAAAACAGTCTGTTAAAGTACATTTCAGATAGATTTGGGCCTGTTGAAGGAGTTGGAGAATAGCAGAGCCGACCCTCTTTTTCAAGGCAAATCAATGGGGAGGTATACACGTGCGGATATAATATAAAACTTGACACGGGAGGGGAGTTGTGTTTAATAACCCATTTCCTGAAAAATAATTTTGTAGAGGTAAATCACGATGAAAAGAACGTATCAGCCAAGCAATACTTCACGCAAGCGTACCCACGGTTTTCTGGTAAGAATGGCCACAAAGAATGGTCGTCTGGTGATCAAGCGCAGAAGGGCAAAAGGGCGTAAAAACCTGTCCGTAAGAATCGCAGTAAAATAATTCAGATTCTTGCGTGATTGCTGACACTGCGGCCACATTTCCAAAAACGGCGCGTTTGCGGAAGCGAGCTGAATTTCTTCAGCTTTCTTCCGCACAGCATAAAACAACCGTACGCGGTTTTCTTGTTGTGTGGCGTGAGAATGATCTTCAGACGGCCCGCCTCGGCATCACAGCCAGCAAGAAAATCGGATGCGCAGTGGTTCGTAACCGAGTTAAACGATATCTGCGAGAGTTCTTCAGGCATAATCGCTTTGGGATGGCAGCCGTTGATGTTAATGTTATCGCCAGACGAGAATCGGCGGAAATGATGTATCCCGACGTGGTGCGGGAACTCACGAAAGCCTTCCGGTTTATAGGCACGTCCCCATGTTCAAGAGCTGCTTGCTCCTTGTAATCAGGTTTTATCAGAAGATGGTTTCGCCGCTTCTTCCGCAGACCTGTCGCTTTTATCCCTCCTGTTCCGAGTATTCCCGTGAGTCCGTAATTCGGTATGGTGTTGCCAGGGGTCTGCTGCTTACCTTTGGCAGAATATGCAAGTGTCATCCGTTTCATCCGGGCGGCCACGATCCGGTACCCTAACGCAAAGAATAGTATTCAGGAGCTCTGATGGAAAAGCGCGCTTTTATAGCTGTAGGTCTTTCAATTGCTGTTTTTTATCTGTTCTCCATGCTGTTTGGGCCGGATAAACAGAAGGTCGTACCAGCTGCCCCACAGAGTGCGGCTTCGGTTGCTAATGACCCGGCGGCGAAGAGCCAGCAGCTGCCGGCACCGCAGACTCCTGCGCCGGTCGCGGGGCAACAGATCCCTTCAAACGCCCCTCAGAAAGACATCACTGTTGATACTGACCTCTATACAGCGGTGTTTTCTACGCGAGGAGCGAGCCTCAAAAGCCTGACGCTCAAAAACTATCGCGAAGAAAATACAGCAGCAGCAAAAAAAGTTACTCTGGGCAGTGACGCTGACCCGAATATTTTTTCATTTTCAACGAGAGCCGCCGGCCTCAATCTTCCCGATGGCACGATGTTCATGGCCGACGCCGACGGGCTCAAGATCGAAAAAAACGGCTCCCGGCAGCTCACGTTCAACTACATTTCCGGTCAGGGGTATACGGTTCGCAAGGTCTACACGTTCGACTCGGGAGCGTATGGCATCAAGCTTGAAACCCAGGTCTTCAACAACTCCGCCGCCCCTCTGGTTGGCGCCATTCAGCATGTGATGACCTACCCGGCTGAGCCGAAAGTAAAGAACAACCGTTTCGACACCGCCGGCTCCTACCTCTTTTCAGACAACAGTCTTCAATCCAATAAAATCAAGGACGTTGCCAGTGCTTCAAAGCGCTATGACAAGTCCATTCTATGGTCCGGTTTTGCCGACAAATATTTTCTGAACGCGATTCTTGCTGAAAAAGGCAGTATTGCGTCCGTTGAGTTGAAAAAGAACAACGCCGGTTTTTTTGAGTCCGTCGTTTCGTCCCCCCAGTTTACGATTAATCCGGGTCAGTCGGTTACGGTCGCCCACCGGCTCTTTGTCGGTCCCAAGGATATCGATATACTTAAGGCGCAGGGTAATTCCCTGGTGCAGTCGCTTGATCTTGGCTGGTTTACGGTTATTGCCAAACCTCTTCTCTATTCGCTGAAATTCTTTTATCGCTATGTCGGCAACTACGGAATCGCGATCATCATCATAACGATTATACTCAAGGCCTTCTTTTTTCCGCTGACCCACAAGAGTTACAAGTCGATGAAGGGTATGCAGAAAATTCAGCCCGAAATGACGAAGCTTCGCGAAAAATTTAAAGATGACAAAGATGCCATGAACAAGGCGGTCATGGAGCTGTATCGCGAACACAAGGTTAATCCGATGGGCGGTTGTCTGCCGATGGTTGTGCAGATACCGGTATTCTTCGCGCTCTACAAGTCGCTGATGTTTTCGATTGAACTCCGGCACGCCCCATTTTTCCTCTGGGTTACCGATCTTGCCGATAAGGATCCCTATTACGTCACGCCGGTTATTATGGGCATCACGATGTTTGTCCAGCAGAAGATGACGCCGTCCAATATGGATCCGATGCAGCAGAAGATGATGCTGGCCCTGCCGGTTGTTTTCACCTTCATGTTCCTCAGTTTTCCTTCCGGTCTGGTCCTCTACTGGCTGGTCAACAACGTGTTGACCATCGGCCAGCAGATGTACATAAACAAACTGGTAAAAGACTAGTCTGCGGACCCCGGAGTAACGTGTTATGTATATCCGTGATACGATAGCGGCCGTCAGCACCCCTCCCGGTAATGGCGGTATCGGAATTATCCGGGTGAGTGGCGACCAGGCCGCCGCGGTCGGAAATACTATATTTAAGCCTGTTTATGACGGTGGCCTTGTGAGCCACCGTTTTTCTTTTGGCACCATCTTCGACACGGCAACCGGAGAGATGGTTGACGAAGCGATGGCGGTGTATATGCGCGCACCCCGCTCGTATACCCGTGAAGATGTTCTGGAGCTGCATTGCCACGGCGGTTGGCTGGTTGTCGAGAGGGTACTGGCGCTGGTCCTTTCGTGCGGGATCCGCTTGGCCGATCCGGGCGAATTTACCCGTCGTGCCTTTTTGAACGGCCGCATCGACCTCGTACAGGCTGAAGCGGTCATGGATATTATCGCCTCAAAGAGTGAGGCTGCCCTGCAGTTGGCCCAGAAGCAGCGCGAAGGAGCGCTTTCGAAGCGTATTCAAGATGTTCGTGTTTCCCTGCTCCGGGCTCTTGCCCTTGTGGAGGCGTATATCGATTTCCCCGACGACGATCTCGGCGAGACGGATGTGGCTGCCATTCTAGCGTCCGTCGGTGAGGCTCAGGGCATCATAGCCGGTCTGCTTGCCACATTTGAAGAGGGTCGGGTTATGCGGGACGGGATATCGGTCCTGATAGTCGGTAAACCGAACGCCGGCAAGTCGAGCCTCCTTAACCGGCTGCTCAATGAGAACCGGGCGATTGTAACCCATATTCCCGGCACAACCCGCGATATCATCGAGGAAACAATTACCTTCGAGGGTCTGGCCGTCCGGTTGCTTGATACGGCCGGTATCCGCCATACGGATGATCTGGTTGAGCAGGAAGGGATCAGCCGAGCCCTTGCGAAGATTCCGCTGGCCGATCTTGTTCTCGCCGTCTTCGACGCGTCCCGCGAGTTCAGCCAGGAGGACCAGTTGATCTTCGATGCGTTAGCCGGATGCAGGACGGTAGCGGTGCTTAACAAGACAGATTTACCCCGCTGTCTTGTTCTGCCGGATGAAGAGCGCTTTGTTGCGGTTGTTCCGATAGCCGCGCTTTCGGGAAATGGCATCGAGCAGCTCAAGCAGACAGTATGCAAACAGTTTCTCCACTCGACTGCACCCGATTCCCGAGAATATGTGGCGCTCTCCAGGGCCCGCCACCGCGATGCGCTGGTATCTGCTGAACAGTGCCTGCGACAATTCTCGGCAGGACTTCCGGACCGCAATCTGGAGCTGCTTGCGCTGGACCTGCGGGGCGCGCTCCAGGCGGTGGGCTCTGTTACCGGCCAGACTGCCACTGATGAGGTTCTCGACCTCATATTCTCTTCGTTCTGTATCGGAAAATAACCCCATGTTTCACGTGAAACAGATCCCGGACAGTGGACGTTACTCATGATGACCTATGATCAGACATACGACGTGATTGTCGTCGGCGCCGGGCACGCGGGGTGTGAAGCCGCTTTGGCCGCCGCCCGCATGGGGTGCCGCACGATGCTGCTGACGATCAATCTGGATGCGATAGCTCTGATGTCCTGCAACCCGTCAATCGGCGGTTTGGCAAAGGGGCATCTGGTGAAGGAAATTGACGCGCTGGGCGGTGAGATGGCGAAGAACATCGATGCTACCGGCATCCAGTTCCGCATTCTGAACACCAAAAAGGGGCCTGCGGTCAGGGCCTCGCGCGCTCAGGCCGACAAGCAGCTCTACCGGCTGCGCATGAAGCGGGTTCTTGAGCAGCAGAAGTATCTTGACCTCAAACAGGGCGAGGTCACCTCTCTCTACCTTGAGGGAGGCAATGTGCGCGGCGTCGAACTGCGCTCCGGCATCAGATACCTCTCGAAGACCGTGGTCGTTACCACCGGCACGTTCATGCGCGGTCTTATCCACATCGGCCTGAACCATTATCCCGGCGGCCGTGCCGGTGACCAGCCCTCGGTCGGTCTCTCGGATCAATTGCGGGAGCTCGGTTTTCACGTAGGCAGACTGAAGACCGGCACACCCGCACGGCTCGATGCCCGTTCAATTGACTTTTCTAAGCTGGAGACACAGTTCGGTGATGACCCGCCGATGCCGTTCTCCCTTTCCACCGAGCGGATCACGATGCCGCAGCTCCCCTGCCACATCGCGTACACCAATCCGCGCTCCCATGACATTATCCGCTCCGGACTGGACCGCTCGCCGTTATACTCGGGCATCATCGAGGGGATCGGCCCCCGTTACTGTCCGTCGATCGAAGACAAGGTCGTGCGTTTTCCCGAAAAGGAGCGCCATCAGACGTTCATCGAACCGGAAGGATTGGACACAATCGAGGTCTATCCGAGCGGCATGTCGACGTCGCTCCCGATCGACATCCAGATCGCCTTTTACCGCTCCATCGTCGGCCTCGAGCGTGTAGAGATCATGCGCCCTGCATACGCCATCGAGTACGATTACGTTGATCCGATTCAGCTTCACTCCTCCCTTGAGACGAAGCTGCTCGAAAACCTGTATCACGCTGGCCAGATTAACGGCACCTCCGGCTATGAAGAGGCGGCGGGGCAGGGCCTCATCGCCGGTATAAATGCGGCCCTCCGGGTAAAAGGGCTTGATCCACTCGTTCTGGATAGAAGCCAGGCCTACATCGGAGTCATGATCGACGACCTGGTGACGCTCGGCACGAAGGAACCGTACCGCATGTTTACCTCCCGTGCGGAATATCGGCTGTTATTGCGTGAAGATAACGCCGATCTGCGTCTCCGTGAGATCGGGCACCACCTCGGCCTCGTGACGGATCAGGAGTTTGCCCTGTTTTGCGAAAAACGGCGTATGATCGCCGAAGAGCTTCAGCGCATCGCGACCACCCGCTTGGTGCATTCCGGGCATCAGCTTGAAGTTCTCGCCCGTCACGGCCTGGATGATATCCAGAAGGGGACGACGCTGGAGCATCTGCTCAAGCGCTCTGATGTCGTCTATTCAGATCTGGCCGAACTGGACGATGTTTCACGTGAAACACCGGCGGCAATACGGGAGCAGGTCGAAATACAGGTGAAGTATAAAGGCTATATTGATCGCCAGCTGGAACAGGTGGAGCAGTCAAAAAAACTGGAATCGACCCGCATTCCGGCGGGGCTTGATTATGCTGCAGTTAAGAGTCTTACAACGGAAGTTCGTGAAAAGCTCTCAAAAAACAGGCCCGATACTCTTGGACAGGCATCCAGGATTCCGGGTGTTACGCCGGCGGCAATTTCGATCCTGGCGATTGCCGTGAAATCCTCTTCATGGAAGGGGGGTGCCGAGTAATGAGTTCCGTCATAGGTGACATAGTCGCGCAGGAAGCACTGGCAATGGGGTTGTCGCTTTCGGAGCGGGAAAAGGATTCATTCGAACTCTACGCGGCCGAACTGAAAAAATGGAACAGCAAGGTTAACCTGACTGCAATAACGAAAGATAAAGAGATCGCTATCAAACACTTCGTCGATTCTCTCTCCCTTGCCCCATACCTGACAGCGGCTGATCGTCTGCTTGATATCGGATCGGGAGCGGGGCTGCCGATAATCCCGTTAAAAATCGTCAGTCCTGAAATACCGATGGTCTCTGTCGATGCCGTTGCAAAAAAAATTCATTTCCAGCGGCATGTTATCCGCATGTTAAATCTGCAGAATATCGAAGCGATTCACGCGCGGGTTGAAGAACTTCATGCAACGCATCGTCACTCATTCAGCATTATTACGTCCCGTGCCTTTACCCGGCTCGATCGTTTTGTTTCTCTGGCTGCGCCACTTCTTTCAGAAGGGGGGGTGCTGATCGCGATGAAGGGGGGGCTGGCCGATGGTGAAATTGCCGCCAGTGATGAGGTCGTTCATGCCGGCGGCTTTACGGTCACGTTGATACATCGCTATGCTCTGCCGCTGGGGATGGGTGAACGCGTACTGACGTTCCTCAAGAAGGGCAGAACCCCGTAAAATAAGGGCTGAGGAGGCCGTGATCCAAAAACGGTTTCTGTGGCCCAAACGGCAGGCCTTAAATGGTATTGCCTGGCTTTTGCCGGTTTTGCTGTTACCGACGATTTTTGTGATGCTGAGTGCGGAACTGCCGTTATTGGTTTTAAAATGCCGAGAATAAGTTGCAGATGAACAGAATCTGCACTAGAGTAATCCACTTGCAGGCGTCAATCATCAAATATGGTACGGAGCTGAGACAACCGATGGATGTCCGAATATATTATGAGGATACCGATGCCGGCGGTGTCGTGTATCATGCCAATTACATCAAATATATGGAACGGGCACGAACGGAGTATTTTCGCAGCCACGGTTTTTTTGTTGCGGAACTTGCCGGGAATGGTTTCGTGTTTCCGGTTGTGCGGCTGGAAATCGATTTCAAAGCCCCCGCTCTCCATGACGATCTCCTCTCGGTAAAAACAATCCCGACCCGTGTCGGCGGTTCATCCGTTGCGCTCATCCAGAAAATAACGCGGAAAAGTGACGGAAAGCTGCTCGTGGAGGGGATCGTCACGTTGGCATGCATAAGCCCGGCCCTGAAAGCCCGGCGGATTCCGCTGGAGATCCGCAGGATGCTCGAAGCCGGACTGGAGAGGGCCGTATGAAAACAGACCGGGGTATGCCATGAAGAAAACCGGCGCAGGCAGGATTGACCGTGCTGCGGCTCTGGACCTGTTGAACAACGGGGATCTATTGTCCCTTGGGAAGAGCGCGGACGCCGTCAGGCGCCGGCTTCACCCGGGCGGCATGGTTACCTTTGTTGTTGATCGCAACGTGAATTATACCAATATCTGTGACTCGAAATGTTCTTTTTGCGCCTTTTACCGGAGTAAAGACGCTCCGGATGCCTATGTTCTGGGCAGTGAACAGATCTATGGAAAGATCGCCGAGCTTGTGGCGCAGGGGGGCACCCAGCTGCTGATGCAGGGTGGGCTTAACCCTGAATTGAAAATAGATTTTTTCGAGGAACTCTTCCGGGAGATCAAGAAGCGTTTCCCGATGATACAGAACCACTCCCTCTCCCCGGCGGAAGTGATATGTATCGCCGATAATTCGGCGCTTACACTTGATGAAACGCTGATCCGCCTCAAGAGCGCCGGGCTTGATTCGATTCCGGGGGGAGGGGCCGAGATCCTGGTTGACGCGGTGCGGAACAGCATTTCTCCCAAAAAGATCGGCTGGAAACAGTGGGGTGGCGTCATGCTGGCAGCGGCCCGCCTCGGCATGCCGACAACCGCCACGATGATGTTCGGCAGCAGTGAAAAGCCGGAGGATATCGTCGAGCACCTGTTCCGGGTGCGTGAGATTCAGGATCAGGGGGGATCATTCACGGCTTTTATTCCCTGGACCTACCAGCCGGGCAATACCGAACTGGGCGGGACCACCGCCACCGGCATCGATTATCTGAAGGTGCTGGCGCTGTCGCGGATCGTACTGGACAATGTCCCCAACATTCAGGCCAGCTGGGTGACACAGGGTGCCAAAATGGCTTCGGTGGCTCTTTTTTTCGGGGCCAACGATCTTGGCGGCACCATGCTTGAGGAAAATGTAGTAGCCGCCGCCGGCTGCAGTTTCTGCATGTCGCAGCAAGAGATGATCAACCTGATACATGGTGCCGGATTCAAGGCGGCCCAGCGTACCACAACCTATTCAATAATCAGGGAGTTTACGGTTTGAATTCTTTCCATAGGCAGGCTGGAACCTGCGAAATAATTACCACCACGGCGCGGTTGGCCGAAATTGCCGACATCCTCTCAGAGCAGAGTGAAATTGCGGTCGATCTCGAGATGGATTCCCTTCACCACTATCGTGAAAAAGTCTGCCTCGTCCAGGTTTCCACCCGACGGCAGAGCTGGCTGCTGGACCCCCTGGCGCTGCCGACCCTTGCGCCGCTGGCCGCTCCGCTGGCCGCTCCGGAAATAGTCGTTGTCATGCATGGTTCCGATTACGATATCCGCTCTCTGCACCGGGACTTTGGCATTGAAGTCACGAACCTGTTCGATACGATGATCGCCGCACGCTTTCTGGGGCTTTCCGAATTCGGTCTGGCAGCGCTTCTGAGGGCGCGCTTCGGGATCGAGCTGGACAAAAAATATCAGAAGGCCGATTGGAGCAAACGTCCCTTAAGCCGGGAGATGTGAGCATACGCCGTCGCCGATACCTCTGATCTTCTGCCGTTATATGATCAGTTCCGGGAGGAACTTGTTCGTAAGGGGAGATTGGAGTGGCTCGAAGAAGAGGGACGTCTGGTGTGCCAGGCGCGGGTATCAGAAAAAGACGGCCCGTTATTCCTCTACTGCAAAGGAGCCAGCAAGCTGAGAGGACACAGCCTCGCGATCCTCGAAGAGTTGCTGCAGATGAGGGACCGGCAGTCGGAGCTCCTCGATCGTCCACCATTCAAGGTCTTGTCGGCCGATACGCTGATTGAGGTTG
>JBAVTM010000472.1:0-3344 GCA_049696195.1 Desulfuromonadaceae bacterium
TAAAGATGGTAGGTATTTGCCAGAATAATCTGCGCCTTGACAGCGTGGAGATCTTCCGGCGTCATCGCTTTAACGGTAGCGTTGGTGCCGACCGGCATAAAGATCGGTGTTTCGACCACGCCGTGAGGAGTTTTCAGGGAGCCAAGCCGCGCTTTGCTGGATGAATCACAATGAATTATGGAAAACGTTTCCGCAGAAGATATTTCTGACACATGACCCCTCAGGAAATGAACATGGCATCCCCGTAACTGTAAAACCTGAACCCACGGGATACCGCTTCACGATAGGCTTCAAGCACAGGTTCACGACCGGCAAGAGCAGAAACCAGCATCAGGAGCGTCGATTCCGGCAGATGAAAATTGGTGATCAGAGCATCAACAACCTTGAAACGATAACCGGGGTAGATAAAAATATCGGCCTCTCCACTCCCCTCAACAACCTGCCCGGATTGTTGCGCTGAATATTCGAGAGTCCTGGCTGATGTCGTTCCGACAGCAATGACCCGTCCGCCCGCTGCTTTCGTCCTGTTGACCGCCTCTGCCGTTTCGTGCGGAATGGCATAGCGCTCCGTATGAATCCGATGTTCCTCAACATGCAGGACGCGCACCGGCTGAAAGGTGCCCAGCCCGGTATGCAGCGTAAGAAAGGTGGTTTCTATACCGTTCGATGCCAGTCGGGCCAATAGCTCATGGGTAAAGTGAAGGCCGGCGGTCGGTGCAGCAACCGCCCCCGATTTCCGCGCGACAACCGTTTGATAGCGCTCGCGGTCAGCACGGCAGTCATCACGCTGCAGATACGGGGGGAGAGGGATGTGCCCCTCACGTTCCAGCCAGTTGTCAAACGGCTCGTTCCCGGTGAATTCGACCAGCCAGTTTTCCGCACCGCCCCGAGACAGTACAACAGCGGCCATACCGGACTCAAGCAGAATGTTCTGCCCTTCCCGAAATTTCTTCGACGACCTGAGCAGGCATTCCCATCGTTCCTGGCTGCCGTCCAAACGGCGCAGCAGAAAGATTTCAACACTCCCACCGGTCGGCTTACGCCCAAACAACCTGGCCGGAATGACGCGGGTGTCATTCATAACCAGCAGATCGCCCGGCAGAAGATAGCGCTGAAGATTACAAAACATGTCTTCAGAAAGCGATCCTGACGAGCGGTCAATCAGCATTAAACGCGATCCGTCCCGTGTTGCAGGCGGGTGACGGGCAATTAAATCCTGTGGCAGATGGTATGTAAAATCTTTAACGAGCATTCAATCCACATTCAACGAATATCAGAGAGCTTTTTCAACTCCGTGCCGGGGTAGTAATAGGAAAGAATTTCTTCACATCGGAAACCGTCGAGCGCGCGCTGTTTGGCGCCCCATTGGCATAGTCCGACACCATGCCCATTGCCGCTTCCGGAGAAGCTGATTTCATTATTTGAGTTCTTCAGCGTAAAACGGGTGCTCTTTATGAAACCATACCCGACAGCCTTGCGAAACTGTTCCCCGCTGATCGTGCCGCTTCCCTTCGACGCGAACAGGGCAATCTGTTTCAGCCTGCCCCGTGAATTGACCGCTCCCGGCTTCATGTCATACAAGCCTGACACTTTATGCCCGGCCGCCCGCAAACGCTCTTCAATCTCTTTGAGAGGAAGGCTGTATTCCCAGGTTGTGGCAGCAGGTGATGTCAGACAATACTGACAGTCAACACCCCTCAGATACGGCAATGAAGTCCCCCAGATATTCTCGGAGGCTTCGGTTCGCCCACCACAACTGGAGTGATAGAAAGCCTGAATGATACCGCCGCCGAAGGTCAGCACCTCTCCCTCAGTCTCAAAAACCGCGCGCCGGGCTCGGCTGTCTTCGATCAGACACCCTTCATACACCTGATCCATAACCGATGACTCCAGATGATACGGGGAGGCCATACGGGACATTTTTCTATTCAGGGCATATGTCCTGGCAATAATCGCCTGTGCTTTTACCGCTTCAATCGGCCATGCAGAAGATATTTCACAATTGATCAGCCCGACCAGGTATTCCTCCAGAGGCAACTGGTTTACCACCAGAATCCCCTTGTCTGCCACGGACAGTTCCGCAAGTCCCCGGTACGGTTTATTATTCACATACACTGCAGAGGGAGCAGAAAAAAATAGTCGTCGGAACAGCTTTCCTTCAACCAGCAGGCCATCCTTTACAGGCTTTACCGTGGCGGGAAACGATATGACCAGCGCATCGCCTCTCTCATTCGTTACAAGAAGACCGTCACCTGCCACCGTCACTTCGGAAGCCGATTTAACAATGGCAATCCGGATTGTCTCATCCAGAGTTGCCGCGTTTATCCGGTTCATGCCTGGCCACAACAAAACAGTCGGCACCAGGGTCAGAAGGACAATTATGCACACACGATACAGTAGTTGCAAAACCTGAGGATAGAAACACACAATGCCGCACCGTGTCAATTTTTTTGATTGCCTGTTTTTTTAATTAGTTCACCATGTAGATCACCGTTGCAAAACATGGCACGCATACTGTATATATATCAATACACGTCACCTAACTAGTAAGTATTACTAATGTTGTGTACATTTATTTATGTGTTTGTTCTAAAGTTTGCTTATCCAGTTGTGGATTAACTGCCTATAGTTGCAGTTATTTATTTTTTACCGTATCCCGAACAGCGCGTACAAAGATAAGTCGTTTATAATATTGGTTTTTTCGCGATATCGCCGCTGTGTGTGCGGTAAAAGACGCCGTACCATTTTAAATGCAGGAATCCCACGTGATTTTAAATTCTCTCAAAATTAAAATCGTCGGTTTAGTGTCTCTCATAGTCATTGCGGTCATTTCTTTTGTGGCATGGCATCATTACCGCGACCAGAAGGCCGTAATTGAAAAAATTGTTGAAAAAAGCTCCGTGATAGTGGTCGAAAGCATAGTTGATACCATTCAAAGCTCCATGAAAGCCGGCCACTCAACCTCATTAAATGTGATCTTAAACAATGCAAAAAGCCATGATCACATCAAGGAGCTGCGGATTATCAGCACTGAAGGAACGATTCTCTATTCAGCGGACAAGAATGATATCGGCAAGAAGCTCACAGATCAAGAACGCGAAAAAATAGTAACGACAAAGCAAAACCATTTCTATTTCATCAACAAAACACACAACCTCGACTCATACACCCGCATCCTTAACACTCCTGACTGCCATGGCTGCCATGATGCACGGAAACCGGTCATTGCCTTCATTGAAACCGAAGTATCGCTGGACGAGCTAACTAGTTACTTACACCTTGAAAAAAGAAATGCATTTATCTCTTCTATACTGATTATCTTGCTAATCGTAGGGACCATCTTC
>JBAVTM010000473.1:0-7811 GCA_049696195.1 Desulfuromonadaceae bacterium
TTTAAACTGCAGCCAGTTTGGCGGCCTTTTCAATAGCCTCTTCGATCGAGCCGACCATGTAGAAAGCCTGCTCCGGCAAACTGTCGTGCTTTCCGGCCACGATTTCCTGGAACCCCTTGATGGTGTCCTTCAGTTCGACGTATTTGCCAGGGGAGCCGGTAAAGGCTTCGGCCACGAAGAACGGCTGGGAAAGGAAGCGCTGGATCTTACGGGCGCGGGCAACGACCAGCTTGTCCTCCTCGGAGAGTTCGTCCATACCGAGAATTGCGATGATGTCCTGAAGATCCTTGTACTTCTGAAGAACGTACTGGACCGAACGGGCAACGGCATAGTGCTCCTCGCCGATAACCTGTGGGTCAAGAATACGGGATGTCGAATCGAGCGGGTCAACAGCCGGGTAGATGCCGAGCTCGGCGATCTGACGGGAGAGAACCGTGGTCGCATCCAGGTGGGCAAAGGCGGTAGCCGGAGCCGGGTCGGTCAAGTCATCGGCAGGTACGTAGATGGCTTGAACCGAAGTAATGGAGCCCTTGTTCGTGGAGGTAATGCGCTCCTGCAGTTCACCCATTTCGGTCGCCAGCGTAGGCTGGTAGCCAACGGCGGAAGGGATACGGCCGAGAAGCGCCGAAACCTCGGAACCTGCCTGGGTAAAACGGAAAATGTTATCGATAAAAAGCAGAACGTCCAGGCCTTCTTCGTCACGGAAGTATTCGGCAACGGAGAGAGCGGTCAGCGCAACGCGGGCACGGGCGCCGGGAGGCTCGTTCATCTGGCCGTAAACCAGGGCGGTTTTCTCCAGAACGCCGGTTTCCTTCATCTCCATCCAGAGGTCGTTCCCTTCACGGGTACGCTCGCCGACGCCGGCGAAAACCGAATAGCCGCCATGCTGCCGGGCAATGTTGTTAATCAGCTCCATAATCAGAACCGTCTTGCCGACGCCGGCGCCGCCGAACAGGCCGATCTTTCCGCCGCGGGCATACGGTGCGAGCAGGTCAACAACCTTGATGCCGGTCGTGAACGCCTCTACCTTGGTTGACTGACTTTCAAAAGATGGCGCCTCGCGGTGGATGGCGTACTCTTTCTCATTGCCGATCGGCCCCATTTCATCGACAGGCTCACCGATGACGTTCATGATGCGCCCAAGGGTTTTGGCGCCAACCGGGGCACATATCTGCTTGCCGGTATTGGTGACGACCTGGCCACGCTTGAGGCCGTCGGTGGAGTCCATCGCGATCGTACGGACCGAGTTCTCGCCGAGATGCTGGGCAACTTCCAGTACCAGATTGTTTTCACGGTCATCAATGGCCGGATTTGTCACGCGCAATGCGTGGTAGATCTCCGGCAGATTGCCGGGCTCAAATTCGACGTCGATAACTGCGCCGATGACCTGCGAAATTTTACCTGTCTTCTGACTCATGGAACGGTGTCCTCCTGCGGCCGTACGGCCTCATATAGTGTTACGTAGTGGGTATTATCCTTTGATCGATTCCGAGCCGGAGATGATTTCCATCAGCTCCGTAGTAATGGCGGCCTGACGAGCGCGGTTGTACTGAAGGGTCAGCTTGCCGATCATTTCATTTGCATTTTTTGAAGCACTGTCCATCGCCGTCATACGGGCACCGTGTTCACCGGCAACCGTTTCAAGCATGGCTTTAAAAATCTGCACTTCGATATTTTTAGGCAGTATCTCCGCCAGCAGTTCACCAACAGACGGCTCATAGATAAACTCAACAGGAGTTTCATCAGAGACACCTTTATCTTCCGGTTCTACCGGCAGCATCTGCTGGAACGTGATGTCCTGAGTCATGACCGTGCGGAATGAGTTGAAAAGAAGTTCTACCTGATCGTACTCGCCTGCCACAAAACCGTCGACTACTTCCTGGGCAAGCATGACAGCGGTCTGATAATTAGGCTTGGCCAGAACATTGGAAAAGTTCTTGTACACCGTATAGCGGCTCTTGAGGAACTCATACCCTTTACGGCCGACCGTCATGATGCTGATCTGCTCGTATAAAGGTGACTTGTCCCTGATATAGCGGTCAGCTGCCTTGCACAGGTTGGTATTGAAGCCGCCGCACAAGCCACGGTCCGAAGTCAGCACGATCAGAAGCAGTTTTTTGGCCTCACGTTTTTCGAGGAGCGGATGAAGATCACCCTCAAGGTTGGCCGCCAGACTTTGCAGTACTTCACCCAGCTTTTTTGCATACGGGCGGGCAGCCACAACGTTTTCCTGGGCACGGCGCAGCTTTGCGGCCGAAACCATTTTCATGGCTTTGGTGATCTGGCGAGTATTTTTTACGGATACGATCCGTTTTTTGATGCTTTTAAGGCTTGCCATATCTCAAACCATCCTTGTTTACGCGGTAAATTCCTTCTTGAACTGCCCCATCGCGGCAATAATTCTGCCCTTCATATCGTCGTCGATGGCCTTTTTGTCACGAAGCTCTGCAACCAGCTCAGCCTGACGGTTATCGAAGAATGAATACAGTTCCGTCTCGAACTTCTTCAGAGCAGAAACCGGGAACTCATCCAGGAAGCCGTTGTTGGCGGCAAAGATAATCAGAACCTGCTTTTCGTTGGGGATCGGACGGTACTGGGGCTGTTTGAGAATTTCAACCAGGCGAACACCGCGCTCCAGCTGCATCTGGGTAGCCTTGTCCAGGTCGGAACCGAACTGGGCGAAAGCGGCCATTTCACGGTACTGGGCCAGGTCGAGGCGTAGTGTACCGGCAACCTGTTTCATTGATTTGGTCTGGGCTGAACCACCAACACGGGAAACCGAGAGGCCGACGTTGATCGCCGGACGCACGCCGGAGAAGAACAGGTCGGACTCGAGATAAATCTGGCCGTCGGTAATGGAGATAACGTTGGTCGGGATGTATGCGGAAACGTCGCCGGCCTGGGTCTCGATAATAGGGAGCGCTGTCAGCGACCCGGCGCCACGGGCGTCGGACAGCTTGCAGGCTCGCTCCAGCAAACGGCTGTGGAGATAGAAAACGTCACCCGGGTATGCTTCACGTCCTGGCGGGCGACGGAGCAGCAGGGAAAGCTGACGATAGGCAACAGCCTGTTTGGAAAGATCGTCATAGATGATCAAAGCATGCTTGCCGCTGTCGCGGAAAAACTCGCCCATGGTAACGCCGGTGTAGGGTGCGATGAACTGGAGCGGAGCGGACTCGGAAGCGGTGGCGGCAACAACGATGGTGTAATCCATGGCGCCGTGCTCGGTCAGTTTGGAGACAACCTGGGCAACCGTCGAACGCTTCTGGCCGATAGCGACATAAATACAGACAACGTCGCCCCCCTTCTGGTTGATGATCGTATCGATGGCAACAGCGGTTTTACCGGTCTGACGGTCGCCGATGATCAGCTCGCGCTGTCCGCGCCCGATCGGAACCATCGAGTCAATCGCCTTGAGACCGGTCGCCATCGGCTGATGGACCGATTTACGGTCAACGATGCCGGGGGCTTTGATCTCAACCTTGCTGAAGCTGCTGGTATTGATCGCGCCTTTGCCGTCGATGGGCTGCCCGATTGCGTTGACAACACGTCCTATCAATGCATCGCCTACCGGAACCTCGGTAATACGGCCGGTGCGCTTGACGGTGTCGCCTTCCTTGATCTCGGAAAACTCTCCGAGAATAGCGGCGCCGACGTTATCTTCTTCCAGGTTGAGAACCATACCGGTAACGCCGCCGGGAAACTCCAGCAACTCACCGGCCATGGCGCCAGCCAGGCCGTGAATACGGGCAATACCGTCACCAATGGAGATGATTGTGCCGGTTTCCGACACCTCAACCTCTTTGCCATACTCTTTGATCTGTTTTTTGATGATCTCGCTGATCTCTTCGGCTCTGATTTCCATGGATGCTCCTACCCCTTCTGTAATATATCTTTAATCCGTTTAAGCTGAGTCTTGACACTGTTATCGTATGCGATGTCGCCAATCTGGGTTACTATGCCGCCCAGCAGGGAATGGTCAACAACCATCTGCGGTACAACTTTCTTGCCGGTCTTTTTTTCCAGGGAACTCTGAATCGCACCCACCTGACTGTCGTCCAGCGGAAAGGCGGTTGTGATGAGCGGGCGGATCACACCGGAGAATTCATCGGCCAGCTTTTCATAGGTCTGGACGATCTGCCCCAGGAAGGCGACGCGGTTCTTATCCACCAGCAGCAGCAGGAAGTTTCCCACCAGTTCGCAACAGGCGGCCTTAGCGGCCAATTCCTTCATGATGTTCTTTTTCTGCAGCTGGGTGAGGGCAGGGTCGGCGAATGCGGCTCGCAGCTCGCTATTTGACCTGAAAAGGCCATCAACTATGGAGAGCTCATCACGGAAACGGTCAATCAGACCACCCTCCGAGCCAAGCTGTACAAGCGCTTTGGCGTATCGTCTCGCAATTGCGTTATTGATCACTGGATCTGTACCACCTTGTCAAGATATTCGCCGACAAATCGGTCGTGGTCGTTCTTCTGGATAGCACCGGACAGCTTGCCGGTTGCGATTTCCACTGCAAGCCTGGCCGCTTCGGCACGCAGTTCATTGCGGGCTTTTACGGTCTCCTGCTCGGCAGACAATGCGGCCTGGGCAACTATTTTTTCGGCGGCGCTGTTAGCTTCGGCGATGATACGGCTCTTTTCCTGCTCACCCTCACGAACTATAGCGGCATGAAGCTCATCTATTTCTTTCGATGCCTGATCAAGCCTGGCGCTATACTCGCGCAGCTTCGCCTCTGCGGTGTCGCGTGCTGTTTCGGCGTCTTTCAGGCTCTTCTCGATATCTGCCTGACGGGCAGCAAGCGAACCCTTTACGTCAGCTTTTTTGAGTGCCCATACGATTATACCGGCCAGAACGGCGAAGTTGAGTACTCTCCAGCCGAAATCCTTCATCTGGGCACCACTATCAACGTGATGGGCACCTTCGCCACCTTCTGAAGCAAAACCGATAGAGGCAAGGAGAACGATGGCTGAAACGTATGCCAGCGCGACAATTATTTTTTTGGAGCGATCTGATACCATACTCATAACTACAGGCTCCTCCCGAGAATTTTCTCGCAGATATCACCGGACAGAACCTCGGCCTGTTTTTTCAACAGTTCTCGCGCTTCACCAGCTTCTTTGGCAACTCTATCCCGGATCGAAGCCAGCGAGTCAGAGGCCTGCTTGCGGGCTTTCTCCAACAGAGCTGCTTCCTCCCCCTGGGCGGCCTTAAGCGCTTCAGCGCGACGGGCACCAGCCTCAGCCTTTGCCTCATGCAGCCGGGCTTCATACTGAGTCATCTTGCTCTGCACTTCCGCATCAACAGAGACGGTCTTCTCGCGGGCCGAGTCGATCACCTGACGGCGGTCGGCCAGCACCTTGCGGATCGGCTTGTACAGGAACAGATTGAGAACGAGAACGAGAATACCGAAATTGATCAGCTGTATTACGAAAGACAAATTTAATTCAATCACGACCTACCCCTTGCAGGATGCTAAGTTGTATACTGTATCCCAGATCTGGGTGTAAAACAGACGCTAATTATCATGATAACCGGATATCTGTCAAGAAAATTGCACCGGTATCGTATATTTATTTTAGGAGCATCAGATATCCAGCAGATCGATAATGCGGGTCAATTCGTCCGAATCGCTGAAATGGATTTCCAGGCGCCCGCCCTTTGTCCCGACTTTACGAATGGCAACCCGTGACTGGAATCGCTTTTGGAGCTGTTCTTCGAGCGCAGACATCAGCAGGTCAGGCTGCTGCAGTCGCTTGGCCGGTGCCGGGTGCGGGTTTATTTTCAGCCTGCGCACGAGATCTTCCGTGGCGCGGACGCTTAACTGACGATGCAGTATCTCGTGGCGCGCCCTTTCGACCAGCTCACCGCTTTCAAGCGACAACAGGGCACGGGCATGCCCCATGCTGAGCCGTTCCTCAACGATATCCCGCTGGATCTCTTCCGGCAGCTTGAGCAGCCGCAGTGCGTTGGTAACCGTAGTCCGGTTTTTGCCGACCCTGCGCGCAACATCTTCCTGGGAGATACTGAAATGTTCCACCAGAGAGCGATAGGCCTGCGCCTCTTCGATAGCGTTGAGGTCCTGTCGCTGGATATTTTCGATCAGCGCCAGCTCCATGACGGCATCCGGTGTGGCTTCGCGTATTACGACAGGAATTTCGTGCAGCCCGGCTTTCTGGGCGGCCCTCCAGCGGCGTTCGCCGGCTATGATTTCGTATCCGTCTTCTTTTCTGGTGACAACCAGCGGTTGGATAATGCCTTTTTCGCGGATTGAAGCGGCCAATTCCTCCAGCTTGTCCGGAGCAAAATGCTTCCGCGGCTGGTTACGATTGGGCCGAATCTTCTCGATCGGGCAAATAAAGTAGTTTTTTGATTCATCGACCGTTTCTGTCACCTGCAACAGCGCAGCCATCCCTTTGCCGAGGCCGCCAATTCTAGCCATTAATTCTTCTCCCTCTGGATGATTTCACGTGCCAGCTGAAGGTAGCTGGCAGCGCCGCGCGAAGTGATGTCGTAATAAATGACCGGCTTGCCGTGGCTGGGTGCTTCCGCCAGACGGATATTGCGGGGGACGACCGTCTCAAACACCTGGCCGGGAAAGTGGGTACGAATTTCTTCCGCCACATCCTTGCTGAGATTGCCGCGGGCATCGAACATGGTCAGAAGAATTCCTTCTATCGCCAACAGCGGATTAATCATCTTCTGAATCAGCTTGATGGTATGCAGTATCTGGGAGAGACCCTCCATGGCGTAGAACTCGCACTGGAGTGGTATCAGCACCGAATGGGCTGCGGTCATCGCATTGATCGTCAGCAGGCTGAGCGATGGAGGACAATCGATAATAATGTAGCGGTATTTTTCTGACAGTGCAGCCAGAACAAACTTCAGTTTATGCTCGCGCCCGATTTCGGTGGCCAGTTCCAGCTCAGCGCCTGCAAGGTCGGAGTTTGAGGGTATGATATGAAGGAACGGATGCCCCGTATCAACGACCAGTCCACACGGGTCGGCTTCATTTATCAGGGCATCATAAATGGTGTGCTTCAGCGAGATCTTGTCAACACCGACTCCGCTGGTAGCATTGCCCTGCGGGTCGATATCGACCAGCAAGGTAGGTCTCTCCGCTGCAGCCAGACATGCGGCAAGATTGACGGCGGTAGTCGTCTTGCCGACACCGCCCTTCTGATTGGCGATGCAGATGATTTTAGATTGTGGGCTCAAGGGATTATGCTCTTTTCAGTGGGCGTTCTAGATAATTCTCCTGGAAAGATGCCTCCGGATTTTGCGTGGCGAGAATGTAGCACAGCTCTCCGTAATCGTCAAAGGAAAGACCATAAAAAAGGCGGAATCGCTTCCGCCGAAGATCTGCATGTTTTTTATCGTACAATTTAAACAGAAGTGCTACTCAACCTTTTTTATCGAGAGCGATGATGCCCCGCGGCTGGCAATGCCTGGCCGCTGTACGGTCTGCAGGATCAGCAGCTCGTTGCGCGCCTCATCAAACAGGTAATCGGGCATATAATTCTGGGTTTCGCGTGTACGCCATTTCTCCTCCAGGCTCGATCCGTTCCAGACCAGACAGTATACCGCACCCCGCTTGTAGGAACGGGCGTTACCCAGCACCCAGAATCCTTCGTTTTTACCCACCAGGATTTCACCCTTGGACGAAACCTGGATGCGCTGATTCATGAAGATCCAGCGAAACTTGTCGCCCGATACCCGCAGATTGGAATCATCCTCTTTCTGAAAATATAATTCGGAGCCGCCGAACTTGTCATTGCTGCGCCAGAGCTCGTTCAGCTGCTGATCATACACTA
>JBAVTM010000474.1:0-2231 GCA_049696195.1 Desulfuromonadaceae bacterium
CACAAAGAGCGTCAAGCCGGAGGCACTGGCCGAAAGAGTTACCGGCGCCGGCTTTGGCAGCAATCTGCATCTGGTGCTGACACCGGAGCAGTTCAAGCAGGCTACCGGCAGGGATATCGGTGCCGGCGTCCCTCCCGCTTCGGGATGCTGCGGCGGCAAAGGTGGCGGATGCGGTTCCAATAAAAAAAGCTGATCAAACCCCGATAAACGGGATACGTGCGGTAACGAAATAATTTTTGCTGCAAACCGGTGAAAATGGTTTCTAACGTACTAAAGGAGACGGTAAAATGGCAGCAAATCGCACGAAGCAGATGGTATTGGCAGGTATGGTTACGGTGGCGCTTGTGATTGGCGCGGTCAGTGTGTTTGCCTTTTCGCTCGGCAAATATGAGAAGGTGAAGGCAAGCAGCGGGATAGTTACCCTGTCGGCTGCAAAAGTGGCCGATGGCAAGGCCCGATTCTTCAAATATGAGGAGGGCGGCAAGGAGATCGCCTTCTTCGTGGTCAAGGCGCCCGACGGCAGCATACGAACCGCCTTCGACGCCTGCGATGCCTGCTATAAATCAAAGAAGGGGTATGAGCAGCAGGGCGACAAGATGAATTGCAATAACTGCAACCAGAAGTTCGCCATCAACCGGCTCGGTCCGAACGCCTCCGGCGGCTGCAATCCCGGCTATCTGCCGCACCAGTTGAACGGCGGCACGGTTACGATCAAGGCGAGTGACCTGAAGGACGGGGCGAAATACTTCTGATGAAACTGCACACGATCTCCATCAACAACCTGAAGCGCCGCAAGGCCAAAATGGCCTTTCTGACGATCGGTCTGACCGTCGGCATCGCCACCATCGTTACCCTGGTGACCCTGACCCGCTCGATGTCCAGCGACATCGAGCGCAAGATGGACGAGTTCGGCGCGAACATCCTCGTGACCCCCCAGAGCAACGGCCTGGCGATGAACTACGGCGGCATCAGCCTTGGTGGCGTATCATTCGATCAGCGCGAAATTCTGGAAAGTGATCTGGCGAAGATCAAAACCATCGCCAACCACAAAAACGTCTCGGCTATCAGCCCCAAGGTGCTGGGCGGCATCAAAATCAACAGCCACGACGTGCTGCTGGTCGGGGTCAACTTCGAGAGTGAATTGAAGATGAAGCAGTGGTGGAAGATTTTCGGAGATGAGCCCAGGTCCGGGAGCGATCTGTTACTCGGATCCGATGCCGCTAAAGTGCTGAACGTTTCCCCCGGCGACAGCCTGACCGTCAAGGGAGAAACCTTCAAGGTCGCCGGTGTGCTCGACCAGACCGGCTCACAGGATGATGCCCTTGTATTCGCCCGCCTTGCCAGGGTCCAGAAGCTTTTGGGCAAGGAGGGCAAAATCAGCATGGCGGAAGTGGCGGCGCTCTGCTCCGGCTGCCCCATCGGCGACATGGTGACCCAAATCGCCGAGAAGATACCGGACGCCAAGGTGTCGGCTATCCAGCAGGTCGTGGAGGGACGCCTCAAGGCACTGGACCAGTTCAAGCGTTTTTCCTACGCCATGGCCGGTGTGGTGGTCTTCATCGGCTCACTGATTGTCTTCGTCACGATGATGGGGAGCGTCAACGAACGGACGGTAGAAATCGGCATCTTCCGGGCGATTGGTTTCAGAAAAAGCCACATCATGCGGATCATCCTGCTGGAAGCCGCCCTGGTCAGCCTGCTGGCCGGTTTTCTGGGGTATGCCGTCGGTATGGGGGGCGCCAAACTGGCGCTGCCGTTCATGGCTGAAAGCAGGAACGTCCACCTGATCTGGGATACGACGGTGGCCTTTGGTTCAATCGGGCTTGCGTTGACGCTTGGGCTGTTGGCGAGCCTCTATCCGGCACTGCATGCGAGCAAGATGGACCCTACAGAAGCCCTGCGGGCACTATGAGGCGGCCGCTTTTCTCAATCCCGGCGTCAGGTTCGCGCTTCCTTGTCACTCTTGCCTTGACCTTGAAAAAAATTGACCGCCTCTGGAAATAAGACGGAGAATAAATTAATGGCACTCATCGAAATAAAAAACGTAAAGAAGCAGTACACCAGCGGTGATGATGTTGTTGAGGCGCTGCGCGGTGTGGATATAAGCATCGAAGCCGGCGAATTCATCACCATCATGGGGCAGTCCGGCTCCGGCAAGAGTACCCTGTTGTCGGTCCTGGGCGGGATGAATCATCCCACTTCGGGTGAGGTAGAGATGGCGGGCGTAAAGC
>JBAVTM010000475.1:0-6608 GCA_049696195.1 Desulfuromonadaceae bacterium
ACAGTATTGAAGTTTGCTTCATAAATCTCTACTTCCTTGGTAAACATGAGCCAGAGGACAGATCATTCCCTGTTCAATGGTATGGGTAGGAGACATAGAACAGCAGCGACAACCCGGCCAGTACCCAGAGTGCCGGCGGCACTTCCCTGCTGCGGCCGGTGACTGTTTTAAGCAGTGGGTAGGAAAGCAGCCCGGCCGTCATGCCGACGCCGATGTTGTAGGTAAAGCTGATCAGGGTAATGGTTAAAAATGAGGGAATCAGCTCGGTGTAATCGTCGAAATCGAGCCGGGCCACCGGCTTTATCATGAAGCTGCCGATAATGATGAGGACGGGACCGTAGGCGTGGGCGGGGACAACCGTCAGGAGCGGAGACAGAAACAGCGCCAGCAGAAACAGCCCTGCCACGACCAGAGACGTGAAGCCTGTCTTGCCACCCTCCTCAATACCTGCCGCCGATTCGATATAGGCGCCGGTCGTTGTTGTACCGAGTATTGGAGCGACCAGGTTTGAAAGTGCATCGGCCAGCATGGGGCGTTCGATGTCGGGAAGGTTCCCTTTTTCATCCAGGAAACCGGCCCGTGCCGAAAGGCCGATCAGGGTACCGATCGTATCGACAAAGGCCATCACAAACACGATCAGCACAACCGGCCAGGCCTTGGGGGAAAGGGCACCGGCAATGTCCAGCTGCCCAATGATCGGGGCAAGGCTTGCCGGCCATCCGGCTATTTTTGTCGGCAGCGGGGTAACGCCGATGACGATTGACAGCAGTGTCACCGAAAGGATGCCGATCATCAGAGCGCCGCGCACACGTTTAACCGTCAGCCAGGCCATCAAGCCAAATCCGAAAACAGCCAGCAACACGGTGGTATGACATACATTTCCAAGACAAACCGGAGCTCCCGGCACCCCCAGGGTGACAATGCCGACCTCGTTCAGACCAATGAAGGTCAGGAAGAGTCCGATTCCGACGGCAAAGCTGTACTTGAGGTTCAGAGGAATCGCCTCCGCCAGCCACCCCCGCACCCGCAGAACCGTCAAAAGCGTGAACAAAACACCGGCCAGAAAGATCGCCCCCAATGCAGTCTGCCAGGGATACCCCAGCACTTTGACCACCGTATAGGCGATAAAGGCGTTTTCGCCCATATACGGGGCAATGGCAAAGGGGCGCTTGGCATAGACACCCATGACCAGGGTACCGAAGGAGGCCGAGATGATGGTGGCGGTCATGGACGCCCCTTTGGGGATACCGGCAGCCTCAAGGATGGCCGGATTAACGACGATGATGTACGCCATGGTGAGGAACGTCGTTAATCCGGCAAAAAACTCCTGACGGTAGCTGGTTCCGTATCTGGCAAATTCAAAATATCGGTGCATCGCCATTACTCCTTGCTGTTTTTCAGATATTCGATGACCACTGCGGCCGAGTTGTTGGCTGCAAGCTTGCCGAAGATTTTTCCTTCGTTTTTTCCCGGTCCGCCGCCGGCAAGATCGGAGAGCGAACGGAACGCAATGTAGGGTACCCGATTGACGTACGCCACATGGGCAACGGCAGCGGTTTCCATGTCGAGGGCGTCGGCCTGAAACGTTTCCCAGGCCCATTGGCGGTAGGCGGCATTGTCCACGAAGGTTGGTCCGCTGACGCCGTTACCGCCGACCACCAGCCGGGGTTCTTTTTCCAGACATTCACCACCCGCGGCACAGCGGTTAAGCTTGATGCTTCCGATCAGTTTCGAAGCGGTTTTCAGTGCAGCCGCATCGGCCGGGAACCAGAAGCGTTTTTCCAGCTTGTCCGGTTCACCTCCGATGACCGGCACGGAGCTGGTGCGGGGAAAGATCATGCCGAAGTTTTTAAACTCGCCCGGAGAGCGCCCTGGATCAAAACCGGTGGCGGTCTCTCTGGCAAACAGGCTCTCCTGATAATTGCCCCATTTGGCCGGTACGGTAACATCACCCACCTGCAGAGCCGGATTGACGCCGCCGGCGATCCCGGAAAACACGATTCCCCTGATCGCAAAGTGATCGAACAGGGCCTGGGTGGTCATGGCGGCATTGACCATGCTGTAGCCGCTGAGGAGCAGTACCACTTCATGCCCTTCCAGCGTCCCCAGATAGTGGGTGCGGCCGTTCACCACCTCCGTTCCGGTAATAGTAGCTGCTGACCGGAGTTTTTCCAGTTCTGCGTCGAATGCGGAAATTACGGCGAGGCGAGGTGTCGAGTCAAACCTGGTAAGAGCCGGTTTTGCTGCGGCACAGGCATTCAGGACGAGAGAGCAGACCATCAGAAGCAGTAAACGGGTAGAAAGTGCGGGCATTGATACTGTTCCTTTCAAACGGATGGTGAATAGCTGTCGGCAAGAATAACGGAGCCCAGGTCTTCAAGCAGGGCGGTCGCTCCACGGTAGCCGGCATACCCCCGATCCAGAACGATACGATGGGTCAGCGGATATGATACCGCCAGAAACGGAACTCCCAGCTCCACTGCCGCTTCCTGCTCCAGGCTGCTGCCGAGAACGATTCCGGCGCCTCCGTTCCTGATGGCATCGGCGATCTCGGCCCGATCTTCGCTGAATACGATGTCAACATCATATCCCGGCACAATGGACTTGAGGCGGGTTACAAGCGCCTCCTGCAGAGAATCCGGGGGATTGTCGGTGATAACCAGCGTACGCGGCAGCAGTCCCAGGCTTGTGCCGAGAAACTCTCCGATACCGACAACCTGTGCACTCTCGCCGACCAGGGCAAACTCGCGTTGAAAACCGGTTCGGTAATAGGTATCTGCCAGCCGGGCATACTGGCGCTTCAGCCGTGATTCCTCACGAGCGACAACGGCATCCGTACGCTGTGGATCAAGCCCCAGTTTCTCGGTCACGCGGGTGAGAAGTGCTCCGGCAGCAGCGCCGACCGGCAGCCCTTCCAGCACGATGGACGGTGTGCCGTAGCGCTCTTCAAGAAGCCGCGCAGGAAGTTCGCCCCAGTGTGACAGCACCAGGTTTAGTGCGGCTCCCGGCACCTGTTTCCATGAGTTTACATTCTGATCAGCCCCCAGCAGCAGGTTCGGAACCAGGCCGATCCCTTCCAGCAGCCGCGCCAACTCCTGGAGGTTTCCCCGCCAGAACGGATCCTGATTGGGAATAACGCCCCAGATATTGACCAGCCCGGCAGGGGCCGTCCGGGTCTCGTTCCAGATATCCGGAAGCTGTTCGATCAGGGAGCGTACCGCCAGTTGATACCCCTGATGAACATCACCGCGAAATCCGGGGGTATTGGCGTATATCACCGGCCAGTCCTGGTCGAGTCCCTCTTTGGCCATCGCCGGCACATCATCCCCCACCATTTCGATCGAGCAGCCGGTGACGATGGCGTACAGGTCGCCCTGAACGACCTTGACGCTGTTTTTAAGCTGTTCGCGCAGGCGGGAACCACCGCCGAACACCACATGTTTCTCTCTGATATTGGTGGATGAAACCGGCGGGCTGCCGAAGGGGTCATTCCCCCCGGACAGGCGCGTTCCGCCCAGGTAGTGCTGCAGACCGCAGCCGGATGTGCTGTGGATGACCGGCACCGTTCCTTCAATGGCTTCAAAAACCTGCAATGCACCGTGCAGGGCGCATGAGTTACGGGACCCTTCAATATGATGCGACATTTATTTAACCTCCTGCTTGATGTGCCAGTTATTGCTGCGACTGTACCAGGATTCCCGGTACGGCGGGATGGTGCCGGTCAATGCGGCCCCGAAAGAGCGGTTGGCCTGTGCAGCCTTGATGCGGCTGGCCAGCCGGAGTACACCGCTGTAGCCGACGATAGCGAGTGCTTCAAGCGAAACGGTCGGAATCCCGAGGCGGGCGACCTGGCTGATATGGGTTGAATCACCCAGGTAGAGATCGGGAGAAAGCCTGCGCAGGATCGAAATCTCTTCAAACTCCTGACCATCGGAAACATGGATCTGCAGGGAAGGATTCCGGGCGGCACGTTCATTCAGATACCGGACATGGAGCCGGTCAAGATGGGTAACGGTCACACCCGCTACCACACCGCCCAGCTCTTCGACCAGGGTAACCAGACTGAAGGCATTTGCTGACGACAACGAAATATAGACGCTCGTCCCGTTAAGTGAAAAATCCCCGAGCAGGCGACCCGTCTCTTCGGCCTTGCGCGTATGCAGTTCGCCGGCAGCTGCCGGGATGTCAAGCGCGGCACCGATCGACTTCAGCCAGCGCCCGGTGCCCTCGATGCCGACCGGGCGGGGGGCATCGATGAACGGCACGCCGTACTTTTCCTGCAGTATCGTGCCGAGATATTCCGGCGCATCGGGACAGAGCGGAATGGAGGCACGGGCGGCAGGCGCCGACCTGAACGAATCCACTGTCGAATTATCGGGCAGGACATTGAGTTCAATGCCAAGCCCTTCCAGAAGATCGTGCGCCTCTTTCCTGTCCAGAGGATGTTCGGCAACCGACAGCAGGTTCACCGAAGCGTTTTTTTCCGCAGCGGGATTATTCCCGGAAAGATACTTCAGCAATGCATGCAGCGCCGTATCGTAACCGGAGACGGCATTCTGCGAGGAAAAGCCGGTCACATATATCGGCACGATCAGCAGATCCAGCTCTTCATGCAGCTCTTCCACAACCGACTGGATATCATCGTTATTGATAGCAACCACCGGATTGCCGACTATGAAAGCCACCTTTGGCCGATAGCGGTGATGCAGCGCCGTGACAGCCTTGCGCAGTTTGCGGTCAGCCCCCATGATAGTGTCACGTTCATCCAGGTTGGTAACGATCCAGCGGGTGTTGCTTCCCGCTGCGGCATGGTACAGGCCGGCGGCGGCACAGCCGCGTGGGCCATGGATAATGGTGACGCTCTCCTTGATACCGGCCAGGATTCGCAGCGCGTAGAGCAGATCGTCGTGGCTGCTCTGGGCAAAGGTACGAATGCGCTGAAAGACCTCTCTCGCGGCAAATTCGTCTGATGCAGTGGAAACCGGCCCCAGCCAGGCCCCGAGGGTATCAAGCCGTTTTTCCCGGCTGCGTGGCGCTTTTGAACGCAATGGTGACATAGAATTTCCCTTTCAATTTTACTAGATTCAAGACAACCCCTCCCAGCCTCCCCTTATCAGGGGAGGAGCTTACACTTCCCCCCTGATAAGGGGGGATTAAGGGGGGTTAGATCGAAGCCATCTCGTGGACAACACCGGCCTCAACCTCAAATATCCTGTCGCCCCATTCCCTGGCCCACTTCTTAAGTTCAGGCGCATTGAGTGGTCGGGGGATTACGGCGTCCTCATCCTCTACTATGAATGTGGCCAGATCTCGATACACCTGGGCCTGCTCGGATTGCGGCACGGCCTCGATGACGGTTTTTCCGTACAATTCGCTTTGTGCGACCGTCAGTGAGCGTGGTACATAGCCAATTACGCGGGATCCGGTCCTGTCGGCAAAATCATCGATGAGTGACTTTGCGTACGGCGCCTGAAGACTGTTGGCGATAACACCACCCAGACGCGCGCCACCGGAAGGGGCATATTTGGTGACCGCCTTGAAGAGGTTGTTGGCGGCGAAAACCGCCATAAAATCGGATGAGGTCACCACAAAGGCCCGGTCGGCCAGGCCGTCGCGAATCGGCACCGCAAAACCGCCGCAGACAACATCGCCCAGGACGTCATACAGCACATAATCGGGCTTGAACTCATCAAATACCTTAAGATCCTGGAGCAGCTCGACCGCGGCATTGATACCCCTGCCGGCGCAGCCGACACCCGGAACCGGTCCGCCTGCCTCGATGCAAAGGACGCCGCCAAAACCGACAGCCGAAACATCCTCGATCCTGACCTTGCTCTGTTCGCGCAGCGTATCAAGCACCGTCGGCAGATCGTTGCCCCCACGCAGGATAGTGGTGGAGTCACTTTTCGGATCGCAGCCGATCTGGATCACCCGATAACCGGACTCTGCCAGCGCCGCGCTGATATTTGAAGTAGTTGTGGACTTACCGATCCCGCCTTTGCCGTAGATCGCGATATGCTTGCCGATTTTTTCACTCATGTTGCGCCCCTTTTCTTGTTTGTTGCAGAAACCAAAAGAGGCCAGGCTCTCATCTCGCGATGGAACCTGGCCTCCAGTGTGTCTGGTCAACCATGTTTTGGTATGTTTAAACAAAAAGGCCGCGAATTACTCTTCACGGCCTCCATTATCTATGGTCAGCATTGGTATCTGCTAGCTGCGCATTCAATAGTCTATGCTTTAGCTATATTTTATAGACAAACTAACAGCGGCTTCATCTCTTGTCAAGAATTATATTACGTAAAAGGCCCTTAAGAAGCGCTGGTCGCGATGACGACCCGGTCAATGCTTTCCCGTTTATGCGACAGAAGCCTGAGAGCTGCAATCTGCACAAGGACAAACACTCCCAGACCGATCAAAATCAGATCGAAGGGATTTCCTCCGGGAACAGATGTTCCAATCTGCGCCAACAGCGCCGCCAATGCGAATCCCGACAATCCGGAACCCATGGACTGCGTAGCGGATACCAGGGCATAGGCGATGGTGCGCTGGGATCCCCTGCATATCTGAAAAGATTGCGACGTAGTCGTCAGGCCGAGGGTTGACGAGAT